>JAEUMM010000006.1 GCA_016792645.1 Alphaproteobacteria bacterium
CATCCCGACGTGCGCAAGATCTCATTCACCGGCTCGACCGCAACCGGCAAGAAGGTGATGGCCTCCGCCGCCGAAACGTTGAAGCGCATCACGTTGGAGCTCGGCGGTAACGACGCCGGCATCGTGCTCGACGACGTAAACCCGAAGGAAGCGGCGCCCAAACTCTTCCAAGGCGCGTTCCAGAACAACGGCCAAGTCTGCATCGCGATGAAGCGGCTTTACGTGCATGAGTCGATCTACGACGAAATGTGCAGCGAACTCGCGACCTTGGCCAAGAACGCCGTTGTGGGCGACGGCCTGCAGCAAGGCACGCAACTCGGGCCCCTGCAAAACAAGATGCAATACGACAAGGTGAAGGAGCTTCTCGAAGACACGAAGAAGCACGGCAAGATCATCGCCGGCGGCGAAGTGCCGGATCAAGCCGGCTACTTCATCAAGCCGACCATCGTGCGTGACGTCTCAGACGGCACGCGCATCGTCGACGAAGAACAATTCGGCCCGATCCTGCCGGTGATCAAATACAAGGACCCCGAAGACGCGCTCGCCCGCGCCAACGCCTCGCCTTACGGCCTGGGCGGCTCGGTGTGGTCGAACGATCCGGACCGCGCCTACGCCATCGCGAACCGTATGGCGTCGGGCACCGTGTGGATCAACAAGCACGCCGACCTCGCCCCCAACATTCCCTTCGGCGGCTCAGGCCAGTCGGGCATCGGCAGCGAACTCGGCGAAGAAGGTCTCGCCGAATTCACGCAGCTGCAGGTAATCAACATCGCCCGCTAGCAGAACCGGAGAAACCGCGTGCGGCACATCAGCGAACGAACCATGATGACGCGCCGCACGCTGTTGGCGGGATGCGGCGCGCTGCTCGCGGCAGCGACGCCGGCCCGCGCCGCCACGGACATAGTCGTCACAGGCAACACCGCCCGCTTCGGCCGCGCGCGCTACAGATGCGCGATCGGCCACGGCGGCATCCGCGCGAACAAGAAGGAAGGCGACGGCGCCACGCCCGCAGGCGCCTGGCCGATCAGATCGGTGCTCTATCGCGCCGATCGCGTCAGCCTGCCGAAACTTGCGTTCGAGGTGCGCGCACTGACGCCCGAAGACGGCTGGTGCGACGCCCCCGCCGACCCGATGTACAACCGCCAAATCAAACTGCCCTACGCAGCCAGCGCCGAGAAACTCTGGCGCGACGACGGCATCTACGACGTGATCGTCGTGCTGGGATACAACGACAAGCCCATTGTGCCGGGCCGCGGCAGCGCCATCTTCATGCACATCGCCCGCCCGACCTACAGCCCGACACTCGGTTGCGTCGCCCTCGCGCGTGAAAACCTGATTGAAGTCTTGGCGCGCGCGACGCCGACCACGCGCGTCGTCGTCCGCAAACCTGCCGCTTGAGAAGGCTCAGGCGCGCACGGTCTCGAACGTGCGTCGAATATCGTCTTGGTCAAAGACGATGCCGCTGTCGCTTTCGATAAAGACGCTCGCGCCGCCGCGATAGAAAGCGAGCCGGCGCACCGCGTAGTCCATCGCCTCCGGCTTGTCTCGGAAGGCGCGCTCTTCTTTCTTCTCGGCGGTTTTTGTGACGACGTTGAACAAGAAGAGCCCCCTTCTTCTGTTGAGCGCGGCACAACCATGCACAGATCGGCCACCCCGTGACAGACGTCAGGACGCAACGACGCAAAAACATCGTGGCCACCGCTCGCACGCGTCGGAAATCCTGGGAGTCGCCGCGACAATGTTGACGTTTGCGCAACGTCACAAAAGAATCAGCCGCGCGCGAAACCGACGCACCAACTTCACCGCCCGCTTGCGCGTTAGCCGGCGAGCTTCGCCACGTCTTTCGCCATCGCCTCAAGCAAGCAACGCGATCCTTCCTCGCGCTCTTTCACGTTGTCGTGGCCGTCGAGATAGGCGTCCGCAGATCCGCCGACGCGAAAGTCGAGTTCGTATTGCTGAACGCTGAACGACGGTCGATAGCGACACCTTGCGGGGGCCGCGCTGACCGACGCAGGACAGTGGACGAGCCGCTCGACTATGGCGCGGCGCCCGCCGACGGCGAGCGCCTGAATTCAGGTCGCGAATGTCCGCTCACAGCCTTGACAATTCCGGCAAGGTCGCCGGTGCCTTTATGTATCTGACCACAATCATGATTCCAGCCGGCGGAACCCGAACCGCCGTTTCGCGTTGCGGTCTGACTGGAGACGAACATGAGCAGCCCCGAACCCTCGGAACCACCCGTGCCCGAACACCCGGCGCGGCCCAACACTATTCTCGTCGTCGAGGACGAGATCCTAATTCGGCTTGCGCTGGCGGACCATCTGCGCGACGCGGGGCTCACCGTATACGAAGCCGTAAACGGCGCGGAGGCCGTGGACCTCCTGACCCATCACGGCAATGAAATCGACGCGATCTTCAGCGACATCATGATGCCGGGCCCCATCGACGGCCTTGCGCTCCTGGCATGGGCAGCACAACACTATCCCGCCGTGCCGGTGATCTTGACGTCCGGCGCGCCCGGCCAAAGCCAGACGATCAGTGCACTGAACAATGCGGGCCTTTTCTTCTTAAAGCCCTACGACATGGACAACGTCGCGAAGCTTCTCACCGCGAAAGCCAAAGCCCGCGCCCAGGACCGGGACGGCGTACCGTCAACGTAAATACGGCCAAGCCCAACGAAGACCGGCCCGCCCGGGTCCCGCCTTTCCAACGTTGCACAGTCGGAACCGCAGCATGGGGACGTGAGTTGAAATATCCATGGCCGAACCCAAACCCATCCGTATTCCATTTCGCGGAATCAAAGGGCGAAAACCCACCATTCTCGTTGTCGAGGACGAGGTGCTGCTACGCGTGGCCCTTGCTGAATATCTGCGCGACTGCGGCTTCAAGGTCTACGAGGCCAGCAACGGCGCCGATGCGATCAGCCTCCTGAAGTCGCGCAAATACATGATCGATCTGGTGCTGAGCGACGTCGACATGCCCGACGTCGACGGCTTTACCCTCGCGCAGTGGATCCACAAATACCGGCCCGACCTGCCGATCCAACTCGCGTCCGGCGACCGCAAGAAATCCGACAACGCCAAGACGCTGTGCGAAAACGAACCCTTCTTCGCCAAACCCTACGACCTGCAAAAAGTCGTCGCCTTCGTCCGCAACGCCATCGAGGCGAGAGCGAAGAAGAAACGCTCGGCTTAATCGTCCGCCTTCGCCGTCTTGTTCCCGGTGTTGAGCCCCGCCTGATCGAGCAGAAATGCGTTCGTGAACGCGGCCTCTTCAACCGCGCCGAAGCGGCCTGAATCGCCCGAGTGCCCCGCCGTCATGTTCGTGCGGAAGATCAGCGGGTTCTGATCGGTCTTGTTGCGCCGGATTTTGGCCACCCACTTCGCCGGCTCGAAATAACCGACCTGGCTGTCGTTATAGCCTGCCGTCACAAGCATGGCCGGATACGCCTTCTTCTCAACTTGATCGTAGGGCGAGTAGCTCAGCATATATTCGTAGTCGCCCGTCTCCGCCGGGTTGCCCCATTCCTCATATTCGAACGTGGTGAGCGGGATGGAATCGTCGAGCATCGTGGTGACCACATCGACGAACGGCACGCCCGCAACGACGCCCTTGTAGAGATCCGGCCGCATCGTCGCGACCGCGCCGGCCAGCAAACCGCCCGCGCTACGCCCCATCGCGAACATGCGCTTCGGGTCGACCATGCCGCCCTTGGCGAGCGACTCGCTGACCGCGATGAAGTCGGTGAACGTGTTCTTCTTGTTGCGAAGCTTGCCGCCTTGGTACCAAGCCTCGCCCATCTCGCGCCCGCCGCGCACATGCGCATAGGCCATGACAAACCCGCGGTCGAGCAGACTGGGCCACTTTGTCTTGAACACCGGATCGTTGCTCGATCCATAAGCGCCATAGCCGTAGATCAGAACCGGGTTCTCACCCTTCTCGAACTTGTCGCGGCGATAGGCGATCGTCACCGGAATCTGTTTGCCGTCCGGCGCGGCCGCAAACACGCGCTCGATCGAATAGGCCGACGTCGAGAACCCCGGCACCGCCAACCGCTGCACCTCGGTCTTCGTCCCCGTGGCGACGTCATAGTCGTAGATCACATCCGGATTCACCGGCGAGGAAAACGCATAGCGCAGCTTCGTCGTCTCGGAATCCGCGTTGCGCAAATTCGGGAAGCTGAACGTATCGGAGAACGTCATATGCCCCGCCGGCGCGTCCGGCGTGATCAGCCTCTCGTCGCCCGACTTCGTGTCGACCAAGCGAATGCGCGACCCGCCCTTCGCATATTCGTCGAGTGCGATGACGCCGCCCTTCATCACCTCGAAGGTTTCGATGTAGACGCCCTCTTGAACGCCGATAAGCGGTGTCCACGTCCCAGGCGCCGCCAACGTCGCCGTCGCAATACGATAATCGGGCGCGTCCAGATTGGTGCGGATATAGAGCTGCCCGTTCGACTCATCGGCAAAGTAGCGCACACCCTTGGTGCGCGGCTTGATCACCTTCCAAGCGCCCTCTGGCGTCTTGGCGTCGAGGAAACGCACGTCCGACGTCGTCGTCTGCTCGCTGGTGAGCAGCAACACACGCCCGCCCTTCGACCGCTTCAGCGCAATCTCGTACTGCGCGTCTTTCTCCTCGAAGACCAGTTTGTCGGTCTTGGGGTCGGTGCCCAGCGTATGGCGCATCAAACGATAAGCGCGCGCCAGGCCCGGCTGCAGCTTGATGTAAAACAGCGTCTTGTTGTCGTCCGCAAACGCAAAATCGGACGACACATGCTCGATCTTGTCGTTGATCAGCGCGCCCGTGCGCATGTCGCGCATGATGAGCTCATGCCAACGATCGCCCGAGTAATCGACCGCGTAGACGAAAATGTTCCCGTCCGGCGACGCACCGTAATTGTTGACCTTGAACTGCTGATGCTTCGGCCCTTCGACCTGGCCGTCGAGCAGAACCTGCTCCGCCCCCGACATCGACCCCTGGCGCCGCGCGATGACGGGGTAATCCGCCCCCGCCGCATAGCGCTCATAGTACCAATAGCCGCCGTCCTTGAACGGCGGCGTACCCTGCACGGCGGCGGCCTTCGCACGGATCTCCTCGCGCAATACTTTCTGCAGATCGGCGGTGTGCGCCATCAGCTCGCCGGCGTATTTGTTCTCTTCGTCGAGATAGCGGATGACCTTCTCTGTCTTCTTCTCGTTCATCCAGAAGAAGAAGTCGGTGCGCTTGGCCCCATGCGGCGCGATCAGCACCGTGCCCTTCATCATCGCATACGGGGGATAACCCGTCTTGCGATCGATCGCGAGACCGGGCGTCGTCGAGGTTGCCTCGGCCGGCGTGGTGCCGGTCGCCCCGCCGAACGGCATCATGTCGTTGATCGTCGTGCAGCCCGAAAGGCTCAGGAACGTGGCACTCATCGCAACAAAACCTGCAAAGCGCATGCAATAATCCTGAAGTCGGTGGAACCCCGTTCGGGCGGCGCACCTTGCATGTCCAGGTGAGCTTTGTCACGGCAAGTCTGGCCCTATACCGGCCGCGTTTTGGCACCTTCCGGGATGCCGCGCGGGGGTCTAAAACACCGCCCTCGACCGGAACCGAAAGGCCCAAGGCCCATGCGCCTCAAAGACCCACAACTCCTGCGCGACAAGGCGTACGTGAACGGCGAATGGGTTGCCGCCGACGCCGGCGCCACGTTCGAAGTCACGAACCCCGCGAACGGCGAAGTCCTCGCCCGCCTGCCCGACATGCTCGAAGGCGAAACCCGCCGCGCCATCGAAGCAGCGAACGCAGCTTGGCCCGCCTGGGCCGCAAAGACGGCGAAGGAACGCGCAAGCGTCATGCGCAAGTGGTTCGACCTGATGATGGCGAACCAGGAAGACCTCGCGATCATCATGACGTCGGAGCAGGGCAAGCCGCTCGCCGAATCGCGCGGCGAAGTCGCCTACGGCGCATCCTTCATCGAATGGTTCGCCGAGGAAGGCAAACGCATCTACGGCGACATCATCCCAAACACGCAAGCCGGCCGGCGCATCCTGGTGCTGAAGCAGCCCATCGGCGTCGTCGCCGCGATCACGCCGTGGAACTTCCCGAACGCCATGATCACGCGCAAATGCGGACCGGCGCTCGCCGCCGGTTGCCCAATCGTGATCAAGCCGCCGGCGGAAACCCCGCTGTCGGCGCTCGCGCTCGCGGTCCTCGCCGAACGCGCCGGCATCCCAAAGGGCATCTTCAACGTCGTGACGACGAAACACTCATCGCGCGTCGGTCAGGAGATGACGGGCAATTCGATCGTCCGCAAATTCTCGTTCACCGGCTCGACCGAGATCGGCAAACTTCTCATGCGCCAATGCGCGGCGACGGTGAAGAAGGTGTCGCTCGAACTGGGCGGCAACGCGCCGTTCATCGTCTTCGACGACGCCGACCTCGACGCCGCCGTCACCGGCGCGATGCTCTCGAAATTCCGCAACATGGGCCAAACCTGCGTCTGCGCGAACCGCCTGTTCGTGCAGGACAAGGTCTACGACGCCTTCGCCGAAAAACTCGCGAAGGCCGTCGGTACGCTGAAAGTCGGCGACGGCCTCGCCGACGGCGTGATGCAAGGCCCGCTCATCAACATGGAAGCGGTGGAGAAGGTCGAACGCCTGATCAAAGACGCCACGTCGAAAGGCGCGAAGGTCACGACAGGCGGCAAGCGCCACGCCCTGGGCCACACCTTCTTCGAACCAACCGTGATGACCGAGGTCAACACGCAGATGGCGATCGCCCAGGAAGAAATCTTCGGCCCCGTCGCGACGCTCTTCCGCTTCAAGACCGAAGCTGACGCCATCCGGTTGGCCAACGACACCGAATACGGCCTGGCCGCCTACTTCTACGCCCGCGACCTCGGCCGCGTCTGGCGCGTGTCGGAGGCATTGGAGTACGGCATCATCGGCATCAACGAAGGCATCATCTCCACCGAAGTCGCGCCCTTCGGCGGCATGAAAGAATCCGGCATCGGCCGCGAAGGCTCGAAATACGGCATCGAAGATTTCCTCGAAGTGAAGTACCTGGCGATGGGTGGCTTGGGCACGTGACCACATCCCTAGCGCGTCCGAGCGCCGCGAAACTGCTACTGCCAGCCTGTGGCCACGACGCCCGTATGAATTTATCCAGATCGCGCAGACGCGCGATCACTGGGTGGCCGGGTCAAGCCCGGCCATGACGAACACGGAGAGACATTCATGAAGCTCTACTACTGCCCGCAGACCCGCGCGTTCACCGCACTCTGGATGATGGAAGAGGCCGGCCAACCGTATGAGATCGTGCGCGTCGACATTCGCGCGCCCGGTCATCCGACCGAGGCCTACAAGAAGATCAACCCGATGGGTAAAGTCGCGGGCTTCGAAGACAACGGGGTCGGCTTCGGCGAGACGGCCGCGATCCTGCTCTACGTCGCCGAAAAATTCCCGCAGACGAAGTTGGCGCCGCCGCCGACCGACCCGCGCCGCGGCCGTTTCCTCCAATGGCTGATGTTCTCGCCAACGACGATGGAACCCGCGATGATCGAGAAACGCATGGGCCATCCGGTGAACAGCCTGCAAGCCGGTTGGGGCGACTACGACCGCGCGATGACCGCGCTTGAAGCCGCGATCAAGCCCGGCCCCTGGCTCTTCGGCGATCAGTTCACAGCGGCCGACCTCTACATCGCCTCGGGCCTCGGCTTCGGCATGCAATTCGGCATGATCGACAAACGCCCGGCGTTCGTCGACTTCGCCGAACGCGCCCAAGCCCGCCCCGCCTTCAAACGCGCCACCGAAATCGAAGCCAAAGAGGCCGCCAAGAAATGACGACGAACGCCGAACTTCTCGCCCGCCGCCAGGCCGCCGTCTCGCGCGGCGTCAACACCGCGCACCCGGTCTTCGCCGCGCGTGCGCTGAACGCGGAGATCTGGGACGTCGAGGGCAAGCGCTACATCGACTTCGTCGGCGGCATCGGCGTGCAGAACACCGGCCACCGCCATCCCAAGGTCGTGAAAGCGATCGAGGCGCAGCTTCAGAACACGATCCACACCGCCTTCCAGGTCAACGCGTACGAAAGCTACATCGCGCTCGCCGAAAAGCTGAATGCGTTGGCGCCGATCGAAGGTCCGGCAAAGTCGATCTTCTTCTCGACCGGCGCCGAAGCGGTCGAGAACGCGGTCAAACTCGCGCGCTTCGCCACCAAGCGTTCGGCTGTCGTCGCCTTCTCCGGCGCCTTCCACGGCCGCACGTTGTTCACGATGGCGCTGACCGGCAAGACGGTGCCGTACAAGGCGGGCTTCGGCGACATGCCGTCCGGCGTCTACCGCCTGCCCTTCCCCGTCGAAAGCCACGGCCACACGGCGATGCAATCGCTCGAAGCCCTGGACTCGCTCTTCAAAACCGATCTCGAACCGACCCGCGTCGCGGCGATCATCATCGAACCCGTGCAAGGCGAAGGCGGCTTCTACACCGCCCCGTTCGACTTCCTAAAAGCCCTGCGCACGATTTGCGACAAGCACGGCATCCTGCTGATCGCCGACGAAATCCAGTCGGGCTTCGCGCGCACCGGCAAGCTGTTCGCGATCGAACACTCCGGCGTCAAGCCCGACCTCATCACCACGGCGAAAAGTCTTGCCGGCGGGATGCCGCTCTCGGCCGTCATCGGCCGCGCGGCGATCATGGACGCGCCCGACCCCGGCGGCCTCGGCGGCACCTACGCCGGCAACCCACTCGCCTGCGCCGCCGGCCTCGCCGTGATCGACGTCATCAAGGAAGAAAACATCCTGGAGAAGAGCCTCGCGCTCGGCGACAAACTGATGGCGCGCCTCAAACAAATGTCGCTCAGGAACGACCTGCCGCCGATGGACGACATCCGCGGCCTGGGCGCCATGGTCGCCTTCGACATCGTAAAGACGCGCGGCAGCCAAGAACCCGATCCCGACCGCACAAAGCGCCTCACCGCCGAAGCGCTGAAACGCGGGCTGATCCTCTTAACCTGCGGCCTTTATGGCAATGGCGTACGCGTGCTGGTGCCGATAACGGTAGAAGACAAAGTGCTCGATGAGGGCTTGTCGATTCTCGAAGAATCGCTGAAAGCGGTGGCGTGAACTTTCCATCTTTGCGCTTCTCCCTCTGGGAGAAGCTGGCGCGCCGCAGGCGCGACTGATGAGGGACTTCGGTGCACCGTAGACTCAGCGACGCCGGTGCACCGGAGTCCCTCATCCGTCTCGCCGCGTTCCGCGGCGATCCACCTTCTCCCAGAGGGAGAAGGGCAAGAAACAAACATGATATGCTGGTGCTGACATGATCCCCCGCTATTCCCGCCCCGAAATGATGGCCATCTGGTCGCCCGAAACCAAATTCAAAATTTGGTTCGAGATCGAGGCGCACGCCGCCGACGCGCTCGCCGACCTCGGCGTCATCCCCAAGAGCGCAGCGAAAACGATCTGGGAAAAAGGCGGCAGCGCACAATTCGACGTCGCCAAGATCGACGCCATCGAGCGCGAGGTGAAGCACGACGTCATCGCCTTCCTCA
>JAEUMM010000009.1 GCA_016792645.1 Alphaproteobacteria bacterium
TTGCCGCCTGAAGAGAAGATGACGATCGCCATGGCGCGCGGCGGGCGGGCGTGGCGCGGGTTCTTTCCGGTGGGCGGTGAACTGACCTCGGGCAAACCGGATCTGAAGGAAGGCGTTTACTTCGGCACCGAGCTTGATGCCGACGATCCGCGCGTGCGGGCGGGCGTTCCGATGCATGGCGGCAATCTGTGGCCCGCGGCGGTGCCCGAACTGAAGCCTGCGGTGCAGGACTTCATGGCGCGCACGACGCGCGCCGCGCATGCGGTGATGCGCGGCGTGGCGCTGAGCCTTGGGCTTGATGAGGATTATTTCGCGGACACGTATACGGCCGACCCGACGGTTTTGTTTCGCGTGTTTCACTATCCGCCGGCGCGCGCCGTCGATGGTGAGTGGGGCGTGGGGGAACATACCGACTATGGCTTGCTGACGTTGCTGGCGCAGGACGACTGCGGCGGGTTGCAGGTGAAAGCGCGCGACGGGTGGATCGAGGCGCCGCCTATTCCCGATACGCTCGTGTGCAACATCGGCGACATGCTCGACCGCTTGACGGGCGGCTTCTACCGCTCGACGCCGCATCGGGTGCGCAATGTCAGCGGACGGGACCGCTTGTCGTTTCCGCTGTTCTTCGATCCATCGTTCGACGCCGTGATTGAACCGCTGCCCGAGCGCGCGTCTGCGGTGCAGGACGACAGCGCGGAGCGGTGGGATCGCGCAAACGTGCACGTGTTCCAGGGCACTTACGGTGAGTATTTGCTGGGTAAAGTGGGTAAGGTGTTCCCGGACCTTGGGCGCGACGTTCTTTAGGCTGCGGCGTTGGAACCACGGCTTTGCATGCCGCGTTGTATGGTCGGCGCTTGTTCCCTGACCTGGGAAGGATAAGACATGTCTATCAAACGAATTCTTGCTATCGCGCTTTCGGCGACGGCGCTTTCGACCGTCGCTTGGGCAAGCGACACGTATCAATGCGGCGAGAGCCGCTGCTATGACGATCAAGCCGATGAGACGCGACGTCTTAATCTGATGCAGCTTGAGGATGCGCGCGCAGTGAACGATGCGGCGCCCGGTTATGACAATGCTGACGGATCGTACGACGATCCTGACAACGCTCCCTATGACGGCGGCGATGACGATAGCGACATGAACGGGCAGGGTGGCCCCTATGATCCCTATGACCCTAGCGATGACGAAGGCTATGGCCCGCCGCCTCCGGATGCCGGTCCTCCGTCCGGTGCTTATGATCCCGACGACGCCGCGCCGCCCTATGGTCCGCCGCCGGATACCGGCGCCTATCCGGACGACGACAGTGAAAGCGGTTATCCGAACGATGACGATGATGCGCCGTATCCGGACGATGACGAGTAATCGCTAAGCTGTCGGAATTTTGCTTTGACGTGTGCGACGCCGGCGTTTCGATCGCCGGCGTCGTTTGCATTTAGCTTGGCTGCACGCCGCACATGTTCCCTACAAATAAGACATTAACATGCGGCAATGTCAGGAACGTGCGGGCTTTGGCGGACGTTTCGTTTTCGTTGGTTCACAAGGAGGAACGTTGATGTCCATCAAATCTTTTGCGCTCGCCGGTGCGGCGATTGTTGCGCTCTCAGTCGGTGCGGGTATTGCTCAAGCGGATGATCAAGACGACGAAGTCCGTGCACTGAATCTACAGCAGCTGGAGCAAGCCGGCGGCGATGCCAGCGATGTGGGTACCACCACCACGGCGCCTTCACCGGCGACGCAGGAGGACGGCCAAGGCGGTCCTGACTTGCAAGGTCCGCCGACCCCTGACGAAGGCATGACGGATGACGAGCCGGCCGATGAGCCGGCCACGGACGACGAAGGCGACGAGCCGGAAGCGGATCAGCCCTCGCCGCAGCCTGAGTAAACTTCGCGGTTAGGGTCTACGGACGCCCTCGCATGCCAATCGCATGCGGGGGCGTCGTCTTATTGGCCTGCGGTTGCGGTGCATTGCTTTGCTGACAGCGGACAGCGGCCGCTACGGCAGGTTCAGTGCGACTGAATTCGGCACGGAAAATAGCGGCTAGGCCGTATTGCGGCCGGTGAGTCGGGCGCTCATCATTTGGCCATGAAACTCACCGACTGGCTGACCACCAACAACGTGTCCCGCGTCGAGTTTGCGCGGCGGACGCGGCTTTCGCCGAGCGCCGTCACGCAGCTCTGCAACAATGACGGCGCGTGGTTGTCGCGCGAAACCGCCGAGGTCATCTTTCGCGAGACGCGCGGACAGGTGACGCCGAACGACTTCATGTCGCCGCTTGCGCCGCCGGGCGAGGCCGATTTGCGCGCGTCGAGCGTGCCGGAGGTCATCGAAGCTTTCGGGCGGGGCGAGATGGTGATCGTCACCGACGACGACGACCGCGAAAACGAAGGCGACCTGTTCATCGCGGCGTCGAAATGCACGCCGGAGAAAATGGCGTTCATTATCCGTCACACCTCCGGCATCGTTTGCGCGCCTGTGTCGACGGACGTTGCGCATCGCTTGCGGCTTGATCCCATGGTGGCGGCGAACGATGCGCCGCTCGGCACGGCGTTCACGGTGTCGGTCGACGTGCGGCACGGCTTGACCACCGGCATTTCGGCCGACGAGCGGACAAGCACCGTGCGCGCGCTCGCGAACGGCAACACGGGGGCGGGCGACTTCGTCCGGCCGGGGCATGTGTTTCCGCTGATCGCGAAAGAGGGCGGCGTGTTGATGCGTACCGGTCATACGGAGGCATGCGTCGATCTCTGTCGTCTGGCGCAGCTGCCGCCTGTCGGCGTTCTCGCGGAGTTGACGAAGGACGACGGCAGCGTGATGCGCGGGCCGGAGGTTGCGATGTTCGCGCACCGGCATGGGCTGAAGCGGATTTCCGTCGCCGACCTGATCGCCTACCGCCAGGCACGCGAGAAGCTGGTCAAATGCATCGCGACGTTTCCCGTTGAGGCGTCGATCGGTTTGTTGACCGGGCATACCTATGTGACGCCGTTCGACTCCGTGCATCACTTCGCCTTCACATTCGGCGAGATCGGCGATGGGCGCGATGTGCCGGCGCGGCTGCACCGTGCGCATGTCGTGGGCGACGTGTTCGGTGGAGCGAAGCTTATCAACGCGGCTCTGGCGCGGTTCGCTCAGGAAGGGCGTGGCGTTCTGGTCTATTTGCGCGATGGTGCAGCGGGGGTGCCGGTGTTGCCGCTTGCGGATACTGAGCAGGTGAAGTCCGAGGTTGTGCGCCAGCGGCAGTGGCGCGAGATCGGGCTCGGCGCGCAGATTCTACGCGATCTCAACATCGTGTCGATCAAAAACCTGGTGACGCAGCCGCAAGCCTATGTGGCGCTGTCGGGCTTCGGCGTCGAGATCTGCGCGACCGAGGTCTTGGAATAAGGAGCGCCGCGATGGGCTCCAGGTCCATCGCGGCGCTTTGCTGGAGCCCGGCAGTTTTTGGGGGGACCGGGAGGGCTCCGGCGAGGACACTATTGCGGCGGGCGTGGGCCGCCGGGCGGCGGGCCTTGCATCTCATCCTGCGAGATGGCGCCGTCGCCGTTGCGGTCGACGTTGATCGCCATCGCCTTCATCGGCAGCGCGAACTCTTCCGGGGACAGTTTGCCGTCGCCGTTCCAATCGGTGGCGCGGAAGCGCGCGGCCGGGTCGAAGCGCGGATGCGGGGGCATGCCTTCCGGTGGCCTCGGCGCGTCCGCGGGTGGTTTCGGGCGGTCGGGTGGTTTCGGCATCGAGGCTACGAATTCCTTCTCATCGAGCGCGCCGTCGCCGTTCGCATCAGCCTTTTTGAAGCGGGCGGCGATGGCGGCGTCGATCTCGGCGCGCGTGATGCGGCCGTCTTTGTCGGCATCGGCCTCTCTCAACGGTGGCGGCATGCCGGGGCCGTGACCGAATCGCGGCGGGCCGTACGGCGGCGGCGGCGGCGGACCCTCGGGTTCGGCGGCTTGCGCGGCGCCGAGCCATAGGCCGGTTAGGAAACTTGCTGCGAAGATGATGCGCACTGACATTCGTTTTTCCCCCTCAGTCTCTTTGATCTCAGTTACCTCCGCCGGGGCGCCCCCGGCCCGGACGGTCTTGGCCTGGCGGTCCTCCGCCGGGCCGTCGTTGCGGGCGGCCTGCGGGCACAGCCCGGGCGGCCAGTTCTTCGGCCGTGACCGTGCCATCCCCGTCGCCGTCAGCGCGGCTGAACAACGTGCGCCACTGCGCTGCAAATTCGTCCATCGCGACGTGCCCGTCGGCATTCCAGTCGATGACGGGCGAGATTTCGCGTTGTGTCAGCAGGCGCTCGTTCACGGCGCGCGTTTCACCTGGGTCAAGTTGGCCGTCGTTGTTCTTGTCCGCGCCGGTGAAGTCGATCTTGATCACCTGATCGAACTCCGCGCGCGTGATGTTGCCGTCCGCATCGGCATCGAAGCGACGCAGCTGAAGCTCGCGCGCTTGGGCCTCGCCGCCGCCCATGATGGGACCGCCGCCGCCGGGGCCGAAACCGCCACCGGGCGGGCCCCCGCGACCGCCGCCGCGCTCATGTCCGCAGGCGGTCAGGAGCAACGCGCCTGCACATAGCGTAACCATGATCGGAAATTTCATGCGCCGGCTTCTCCATCAGCGCGTGCATTCAAGCCCAGGAACATTGCGGGGGTTTGCCGCGCATGTCCTTAATTGTGACGGGGGCGGCACAAACGCTGGGGGCGACACAGTCTGTCACAAGGGGCGGCTTTCCTGCGGGGCCGGTCGTTCGTAGGTTCAGGGTCATGAGTACCAGCGAACCCCATATCTTGATCGTGGACGACAATCGCGAGATTCGCGACGGCCTCTCTCGCTACATGCGTGCGAACGGCTATCGCGCGACGGCCGCGGAGAGCGCCGCTGCGGCGCGGCGCGTTTTGAAAACCAACGGCATCGACCTTGCGGTCGTGGACGTGATGATGCCGGGCGAAGACGGCTTGAACCTGACGCGCGGCGTGCGGGCGGAAAGCGCGTTGCCGATCATTCTGCTGACGGCGCGCGGGGACGAGGTGGATCGCATCATCGGGCTTGAGATCGGCGCGGACGACTATGTTGTGAAGCCGTGCAATCCGCGCGAGTTGATTGCGCGCATCGGCGCTGTTCTGCGGCGCGCGCGCGGGCAGGGCGGGCGGCCGGGCGACTTGCAGGCGCAGCGTGTGCGTTTCGAGAACTGGACGCTGGATATCGCGCGGCGTGAACTCATCGGCGCGAACGGTACGGCGCTGCCGTTGAGTTCGGGCGAGTTCCGCCTGTTGGTCGCGTTCATCGAGCGGCCGAAAATTGCGCTGACACGCGACCAGTTGCTCGACATCACGCAAGGGCGGAATCTCGATCCGTTCGACCGCAGCATCGACAGCGCGATCAGCCGGCTGCGGCGCAAGATCGAAACCGACTCGCGTGCCCCCCGGTTGATCAAGACCGTGTGGGGCGGCGGATACATCTTCACGGCCGAACCTGTGGCGGCATGAAGCGATTTGTACTGCCGTTGTGGCTTGAGATCGCAGGCGCGATCTTGGTCGCGTTGGCGCTTTCCAATTTGGCGACGATCGTTTTCTTTCGGATCAGCGGCGAGCAGCAGTTCTCGCGCCTTGCGGCCGATCTTCAATCGCAACGTATTGCCGGCGTCGCAGGGCTCGTTCTCAAATCGCCGGAGAGTTTGCGGCGCGAGTTGGTTGCCGAGTTGTCGAGCCCCGGCTTGCGCTTGTCGTTGGATGCCGCTCCCCTGGTCGGCGAAGCGGTGTCACGGGATGCCGCGCTTGAGGCTTCGATTGGCGAAGGTCTGAGGCCCGAGATCGCGGCGGGCCTGCGCGCGCATGTGTTGAGCGAGGCTGAACGGTCCGCGCCTGTGGAAGCGCAGCGGCCGCCTCCGCCGTCGGCTGATGGGCCGGGCGGGCGAGCTGCGCCGCCGGACCATGCGGCGAGTTTGCATGTCTCCCTTCCGGCGGGCGCGCAATGGCTCAATGCGCGCTTGGGCATGCGACCGCCACGACCGCCGTCGTGGCCGATGTTCTATGCAGGTGGCGTCGTCATCGCTTCGTTGTTGCTGGTGTCGTTGTGGATGGGACGGCGCGTGACGCGACCGTTGCAGCGGTTGGCAGAAGCGGCGCGGCGGCTGCGGACGGGTGAGGCGCGTGAAGCTGTGCCTGAAACAGGGCCTCAGCCGGTCCGCGAGGCGGCGCGCGCGTTCAACGCGATGTCCGAGCGCGTGACCACGACACTGCAGAGCCAGCGCGCGCTGATGGCGGCGGTGGCGCACGATCTGCGGACGCCGATTGCAGCGCTGCGCGTGCGCGCGGAGTTTGTGACGGACGAAGACACACGATCGCGGTTGCTTCAGACGATCGGCGAGATGCAGGCGATGACGGAGGCCGTGCTCGACGCGGTGCGGATCGACGGATCGGGTGAGCCTGCGCGCTCGGTCGACGTCGCCGCGCTGGCCGACAGTCTTTGCGCCGACATGGCGGAGGTCGGCGGCGATGTGAGTTATGCGTCGGACGTGAGCCTTGCCTGCGTGTGCCGCGCGGCGGAGCTACGGCGGGCGCTGCGTAATTTGATCGAGAATGCGCTGCGCTATGGCGCGCAGGCGCGGGTCAGTGCCGAGGCGGCCGGCGGTATGGCCGCCATCCATGTCGATGACGACGGGCCGGGGATTCCGAACGGCGAACTTGAGCGGGTGTTTGAGCCGTTTGCGCGGCTTGAGCATTCGCGAAGTGCGGAGACGGGCGGTTATGGTTTGGGGCTTGCGATTGCGCGGGTGATTGCGCGCGGACATGGCGGGGACGTGACGCTTGTGAACCGCGTGGGCGGCGGCTTGCGCGCCACTTTGACGGTGCCTTTGGCTTAGTTCACGGCGAGCGGCTATACAGTCCCCGACTCTTGAGGAGCGGGGCGGATGGCGAAGCAGCAGAAATCGGTGGTCGTGACGGGCGTGTCGACCGGGATCGGGTGGGGCGCGACCAAGGTTCTGACCAAAGCCGGCTTTCGCGTGTTCGGCAGCGTTCGCAAGGAAGCCGACGCGAAGAAGCTTTCGGCGGAGTTCGGCGCGAATTTCGTGCCGCTGATTTTTGACGTCGTCGACGAGAAGGCTGTGCGTGCGGCGGCGGCGACGGTGCGTCAGGCGCTGGGCGGCGAAAAATTGTTCGGACTGGTCAATAACGCGGGCATCGCCGTCGCCGGGCCGCTTGTCTATATGGCGGTCGAGGATTTCAGGCAGCAGATCGACGTCAATCTCACCGGCGTCGTCATTGCGACGCAGGCCTTCGCGCCGCTTCTTGGCATTGACCGGGAGTTGAAGGGCAAGCCGGGGCGTATCGTCAACATTTCCTCCGTGGGCGGAAAGAACGCGACGCCGTTCCTGGGCGCCTATAACACCTCGAAGTTCGGGCTTGAGGGGATGTCGGAAGCGCTGCGGCGCGAGCTGATGCCGTTCAAGATCGACGTGATCATCATTGCGCCCGGCGCGGTCGCGACTGCGATCTGGGGGAAGGCCGGCGAGGCGGAGCTGGCGCGCTATGCCAACACGCCCTACGCGGCGCAGCTTGCGAAGCTGCAGAAGATCGCGGCCGAACAAGGACGCAAGGGTTTGAAGCCCGAGGCGTTGGGGCGCGCGATCATGAAGGCGCTGACCGTTGCGCGGCCGAAGGTGCGTTATACGGTGACGCCCGAGCCGGTGTTGAACTTCGTTCTCAACAACGTTCCGAAGCGGACGGCGGACCGGATGATTGCGGGGCGGTTGGGCCTCAAGCCCGCGGATTGAGGCGCTCTTAAGGCCCCGTTTACTTCGCACGGCGGAAGTCCGCCAAAGCGTATGTGTCACGCTTGGGACAGAGTTACGGAACCTCAAAGCTCGTCGCGTAGTCTTGACCGGACACTTTGAACCGGCGAGCTCACTTGGACCTCGATACGTTTACGTTGGCGATGACGGGCGGCGCAGCGATTTTCGCGGCAAGCCTCGCCATTACCGTGCGTGCGATCTTCTTGATGCGCCGCGCGGAACAGGCCCGAGCGGCGCTTGCGCGCAGTCAGTCGCTTCTGGCCGAAGCCCAGCGCATCGGCAACATGGGCAGCTGGCAGTGGGACGTTCTCACGAACAAGATCGTGTGGTCGGAGCAGATCTATCGCATGTTCGGGCTGGACGTGACGTTCGAGCCGACGTTCGACCGCTATCTGGAGCGCATTCATCCCGAGGATCGCGATCGCCTGGTGACGTGCATTCAGTCGGCGATGTTCCAGGGCGTACCTTACAAAATACAGCATCGCATCGTGCTGCCCGACGGGCAGGTGCGCACACTGAACGCGCAAGGCGAAGTCGAGTTTTCGGCGAGCGGTCAGCCGTTGGCCATGGTCGGCATCTGTCAGGACGTAACGGAACTGGTGCGTTTGCAGGAAGAGGCGGAAGAGAGCCGCCGCAAGCAGCGCGAAATGCTGGATAGCATGTTCACGTTCATCGGGCTGCTTTCGCTCGACGGGACGTTGATCGACGCCAATCGCGCCGCGATCGAAGCCTTCGGCTTGAAGCGGAAGGACATGATCGGGCGAAAGATTTGGGACACATACTATTGGTCTCATTCGCCCGAGGTGCAGGCCAGCGTGAGGGACGCAATCGCGCGCGCGGCGAAGGGCGAAGTCGTGCGTGGCGATCATGTCGTGCGGGTGGCGGAAGGCGAGTACCTGACGGTCGACGTCATCCATGGGCCGCTACGCGACCGCGAAGGACGGGTCGTCGAGGTTATCGGCGCCGCCGTCGACATCACCGAACGCGTCAAAGCCGAGCAAGCTTCGCAGCAGGTTCGCGAACAGCTTGAACAGGCGCAACGCATCGCCAACATCGGCAGCTGGGAGTGGGACTTCCGCAGCAACAAACTGTCGTGGTCGGACCATTGCTTCCGGCTGGTCGGGCTTGAGCCCGGCGCGGAGGCGCCGACGCTTGAGGCGTTCTTGTCGTTCGTGCATCCCGAAGACCGCGCGCGTTTGCGCGAGACGATCCGCACCGGCGTCGAAGAGGGCCGGTCTTGCGACTATGACCACCGAGTCGTGTGGCCCAACGGCGACGTGCGCGTCTTGCATCAGCTGGGCGAAGTGAAATGCGACGCGAAGGGGCGTCCGATCAAGATGATCGGTACGACGCAGGATGTGACCGAAATCAACGCGGCGCGCAGCGAGCTGATGGAATCGAAGCTCAAGGCCGAGTCGGCGAACCAGGCGAAATCGCGCTTCGTGGCCAGCATGAGCCACGAGCTGCGCACGCCGCTTAACGCCATCATCGGGTTCTCGGAGCTGCTGCAGAGCGATGACGCGCCTTTGAGCGACGAGCGTCGCCGGGAGTACGCGCGCGACATCCACAGCAGCGGCAAACATCTCTTAAGCGTCATCAACGACATCCTCGACATTTCGCGCATCGAAGCGGGCAAAGTCAGCCTGGACGAGGAAGAGACGTCGATCTTGGACCTGATCGAGTCTACCTATCGCATGGTGCGGCCGCGCGCCGAGGAGACGGGCGTCGCCGTCGCCTCCAGAGTCGATCCGGCGGTGAAGAACGTGCTGGCGGATCGCCGCTTGCTGTTGCAGACGCTGCTGAATTTGGCTTCGAACGCCGTCAAGTTCACCGAACGCGGCGGCAGTGTCGACATCGCGGCATCTCCGGCCGAGGACGGCGGGGTTGATATCGTCGTGCGGGACACCGGGATCGGGATGAGCGCGAACGACATCGCGCGCGTCGGCGAGCCGTTCCTGCAGGTCGACGGGCGGCTCTCGCGCAAGTTCGAAGGCACCGGCCTTGGCCTTGTCATCGCCAAGCGTTTGGTCGAGATGCACGGCGGGGTGCTCTGCATCGAAAGCGCTCTCAACCACGGCACGACCATGACGGTTCGCTTGCCGGCGTCGCGCAATTTGAGCGTGGCGAAGAAGGCCGTTGCCGTCGCCTAAGCGTTTGTGGCTGCCGGCTGAGGCGGGTTGACGATCACGCTCGGCTGCGGGAAGGCGAGGTCGATGTCGTTGGTTTCGAACGCGCGCAGGATCGCCAAATTGATCTCCTGATGTACGTCCATGTAGACGTTGTAGTCGGGATCAAGCACGAAATAGACGAACTCGAAGAGCAGCGCCGAGTCGCCGAGTTCCTTCAGGTGGCCGCGGTCGAAACGGGTCTTGTTGCGGCTGGTGACGGCCTCGCGAACGATACCGGGAATTTGCGCCAGCTTGTCCACCGGGGTTCGGTGGCTGACGTTGAGTTTGAATTGGATGCGGCGTTCGTAGAGCAGCTGATAGTTGCGGATCGTCGCCTGCAGCAGGTTGGAATTCGAGACAACGATTTGTTCGCCGGAGAGCGAGCGGATGCGCGTCGACTTGATGCCGATGCGCTCGATCGTGCCCATGTGTTCGCCGAAGACGACGAAGTCGCCGCGCATGAAGGGGCGGTCGAGGATAATCGAGAGCGAGGCAAAGAGGTCGGCGAAGATGCTTTGCGCCGCAAGACCGATCGCGATGCCGCCAACGCCCAGGCCCGCGACGAGGGCGGTGACGTCCATGCCCATGTTCGACAGCAGCACGAGCGCCACGATCGACCAGACGGCGACGTTGATGAAGATTTGCACGAGCGACATCGCGTTCGCGAGGGCGCTGCGGTCCGTGGTCTTGCGCTCGGCGTAGCGGGCGACGAATTCGCGCAGGAACGAGCCCAGCCATAGGCCGACCTGCACGACCAGGGTGGCGCCGATCACGGCGCGCCACCATGCGGGCGAGAGGCCTAAGATGGCGGCTGCGACGGAGGCCGACAGGACGAAGAACGAGACGCGCCAGGTGTTGGCGACGACGG
>JAEUMM010000022.1 GCA_016792645.1 Alphaproteobacteria bacterium
GCAGAAGCCGCATTGGAGTCCGTGGTGTTCCTTAAATGCCGCCTGTACCGGATGTAGTTTTCCGTCCTTCGCCAGGCCCTCAATCGTCGTGACCTGCGCGCCTTCGGCTTGTACCGCGAGCATCGTGCACGACTTCACCGCCTTGCCGTTGACGTGGACGACGCAGGCGCCGCACTGACTGGTGTCGCAGCCGACGTGGGTTCCGGTCAGGCGCAGGTTTTCGCGCAGGAATTGGACGAGCAGGGTGCGCGTTTCGACGTCGCCGCTCACGGCTTTGCCGTTCACGGTCATGGCTACGCCGGTCATGGGGTCTTCTCCCTATATATATGTGTGCGTACGTCGTGCGCGTGGGTCGAGAGGCGTCGCGCACGCTCGATTTCGAGATTGAGCGTTTCATGCCGGGGACGCGTGCGTCAACCGCGTGGGGCTAGAAGAAGAACAGCACTGCGACGACGGCAACGATGGCGGCGCCGATGATGGCGATGGGCAGCCATGCGGGCGGGTCGAACAGGCTGCTCAGGCGATTATCGTTCGCAGGTGCGGGTGCGCGCAGCTGCTGTTCCGCCGTCTTTAACTCGGCGGGCGGCGCGATCTTGCCGCCGGCGAGGTCGGCGAACTTGTCGAAGAACTCATCGGCCATCTTCTTCGCGGCGCCGTCGATCAGACGCTGACCGAGCTGCGCGAGCTTGCCGCCGATGGTCGCTTTGACGGTGTAGCGCAGCGTTGTTGCCTCGCCGTCGGCCGTCAGAACTACTTTCGCCTCGCCTTTCGCAAAGCCGGCGGCGCCGCCGGAACCTTCGCCCGACAGGACGTAGCTTTCGGGTGGGTTCAATTCAGACAACGTAACTTTGCCTTTGAATCGGGCACTTACCGGGCCGATCTTCGCGCGTGCAGCACCTTCGAGTTCCGTGTCGGAGAGTCTGTTAAGTTCTTCGCAACCCGGAATGGCCTGGCGTAGAATGTCCGGGTCGTTCAGCGCGGCCCAGACTCGTTCGCGCGGCGCTGCGATTTTGTATTCGCCGGTCATGTCCATGCTGATCTAACTCCGTACCTGTGTTATAGATCACGGCTTAAGAGGTTTCGCGCGTCAACACTTGCGGCGAAACTTGGGCGAGGTTGTACGTCGCGCTGCGTCGCTTGCTGCGGGTACGAACCGGTCATCCACAATCTTCTGATGCCTCGCGCGTGCATGGTCGCGAAAATGATTCGCTCGTCAGCTTCCGCTCGAAGACAATTTTGTGTAGATTGCATTTATGACACGTTGCAATTGCGCGAGCGAGTCAGTGAAGGCATAGGAGAGCGGTCAGTTGGTCGATCAGTTAGAACCGCCGGAGAGTGGGGGTATCCGCGTCAGAGGCAGAGTCAAATGGTTCGATCCCGTTAAGGGGTTCGGCTTCATCGTTTCGAATGAGATCGAAGGGGACGTTCTCATCCATCGTTCGGTGATTCAAGAATACGGCAGCACCACGGTGCTGGCGGAAGGTGCGAAAGTCGATGTGAGCTGCGTGCAAAAGGTCCGTGGACTGCAAGCACGAAAGTTGTACAGCGTCGAACTCGATCCGAACATGGGCAACGGTCATGCAGGCGCCGCGAATGGCGCCAAGCGTGCGGGCCGCACCCGTGAAATCGTGATCCCGGAAGCGGTCGGTCCGGCCTTTGAAGCGGAGTGCAAGTGGTTCTCTCGCCCAAAAGGCTTCGGGTTTGTCGTCGCCACGAGCGGTGGTGACGATGTGTTCGTGCATATGGACACCTTGCGCCGCTGTAACGTTCGCGAACTGCGGCAGGGCCAGCGGGTGCTGGTGCGCGTCGCCCAGACCGAACGCGGCTTGATGGCCACGGAGATAAACATCATTGCGGGCGTTATCCCGCCGTCGGACTTCGAACACTGAGGGACGACACGGGCGATCGGGCCCCTGGGCGTTAAGACTTCAAAACGGGGCGCCGGTGCGGCGCCCTTTTTGTTTGGCTGGGCTGATGCCCCTGGTTCCAGGGCCGCCCGTCTTGGCCTAGTCTCTTGCCTCCTGAACGAGAGGTTCCATGCGTATCCTGTTCCTGTTCGCGGCGTTGGTGTTCGCGACGGCGCCGGCGATGGCCGCGACCAAGACCGAGCGGCTTGTGATCGAGACGGCGAAGGGCGAGCAGGTGTTCAAGGTCGAAGTCGTGCGCGAAGAGAAGGAGCGCAACCGCGGGCTTATGTACCGCAAGCACCTGGCGGACAATCGGGGCATGCTGTTCGACTATGATCCGGCCCAGGACGTCGCGTTCTGGATGAAGAACACATACATCCCGCTGGACATCATCTTCATCGGCGCGGACGGGAAGATCATCACCATCGCAGCCAACACGACGCCCTTGAGCCTCGATCGCATTCCCTCGAACGGCGTCACGCGCGGCGTGCTGGAGATCAACGGCGGGCTTGCCGAGAAGCTGGGCATCAAAGTCGGCGACCGCGTGCGTCATGCGGTGTTCGAAGCGAAATGACGGACGCATGGGCGCCGCCGCCCGGTTTCGTCGAAAGCAAGACCCGCGGCGCGTTCACGACGCATAACGGGCCGCTCTACCACAAGATCGACGGCGACGAATTCCGGCACGGCTTCCGCGCGTTGCCGCGTCACTGCAACGGCGTGGGCATCGTACATGGCGGGTGGCTGAGTTCGTTCGCGGACGGTGTGCTGGCGACTTCGGTGTGGCGCGCGACGCAAACACGTTCGGTGACGTTGCGTCTCAACGTGGATTTCCTCGACATGGTGCGGCCCGGCGAATGGGTGGAAGGGACGGCCACCGTCACGCGATCCACGCGGACATTGGCCTTTGCGCGCGCCGACATACGCTGCGCCGGGCGGCAGGTTCTTGCGGCCGAGGGCGTGTTCAAGCTCATGCGGCGCAAAGACGTCACGGGTTAGGGATACCGGGCTTTTCGGCGCTGAGATTGTTCGTTTTGACGAACGATAGGTTTCTGGCCGAGGTTTGGCGCCATGAGCGATGACCTGTTCTCGATCCTTCGTGACTATCCGCAGATCTACCTCGCTTGCCATTCGAGCCATCGCGCGCGCAAGGGCAAGACGGCGGCGATTACCGCGCGCGACGCGACTTTCCTGGCGCACATCGCCGACGATGGGTTCACCACACCCGGCGCTTTGGCGCGTCATTTGAGTCTTTCGCGATCGACGGTGTCGGAAGAGCTGAAGCGTTTGCGCGCGTTGGGTCTTGTCGCGATGGAGGGGGCGGCGGACGACGGCCGTCGGGTTCGCATCGAACTCAGCGATGCGGGGCGGGAAGCCATCGTGGGTTCGTCCGTGTTGGATGCGGATCGCGTGCGCGCCGTGTTGGGTCAGTTGCGGCCCGCCGAGCGTAAGGCAGCGGTCAAAGGCCTTCGTCTGCTGGCGCAAGCGGCGCGCGCGCTCGCCGACGGCGGCACGCGCAAGACGGAGGCGAAGCGATGAGTTGGCTCCTGTGGATCGGCGGCGGCATCGTCGCGCTCTGTGTTGCCGTCGTGGCGATCGGTTGGGCATTGCCGGCCGAGCATGTGGCGCGCGTCGAACGCCTCATTGCGGACTCGCCGGACAACGTGGCCCATCGCATTCGGAATGTGCGCAACTACGGCGCTTGGCGCGAGGTCACGATCGAGGTGTTGAGCGAGGAGCCCGGCCGCGTGCGCTATCGCGAGACCAGCGGCGGCGACACGATGACGATTGAACTTGGCGAGGCGCGCGGCGGCTGGCGCTTTACGACCACAATCCTCGATCAGGATCTGCCGTTCGACGGCTCCTGGACGATCGACCTTACGCCCGAGGGCGAGGGGACGCGCGTTGTGATCGAGGAGCGGGGGCGGGTGAAGAATCCGGTCTTTCGTTTTCTGTCGCACTTCGTGTTCGGACACACGTCGACGATGGAGACTTATCTCGCCGCGCTCGCCGCGGCGTCAGGTTAAGGGGCGGGCTTCCTGAACTTCGGGCCGATGCGGTCGATGCGGTTGGTCCAGATGCCGCCGCTGAAGTCGCTGGGCAGTTGCGCGATGTCTTCGTCGGAATCGATGCCGGCCGTGCCGTGACCGTAGGCGCCTGTGACGAAGACCTGCGAGCCCGCGCCGTTCATGCGCTCGAAGAAGCGGTTGGGCCAGCCCCAGAGCACGAAGCCTATATCCATCGGCGCCAGGACGATGGTGTTGCGGCAAGATTCGGGGACATAGCCGCTCCAGCCGAGCGCGAGATAGCTGCCGCCGCAAGCGATGAGCGATTTGCGCGACGTCGTGAGCATGGCCGGGATGCGTTTGCGCAACGCTGCGATCGGGCGGTCGCCGCCGTAGGACATGAGGCGCGCGAGCCGTTCCGGCGGCAGTTGCAGCAGCCGGTCGGCCAGAAGGTCACCTTCGCGCGGATCGTTGCTCTTGATGTTGATCAGGAACCGCCTGTCCGGAAACGCGGCCAGCACGTCGTCGAGCGACGGCATCAGGCCGACGCCCTTACCGCGGAACGGAAACGTCTTGCCGCCGTCGGCGGTGTAGCCGTAACCGATGTCGAGCGTCTTCAGCTCCGCGAGGGTGTGCCTGCGCGTGACGCCTTTGCCTTGCGTGCGGCAGTCGACGGTCCAATCGTGGAAGACGGCGAACGCGCCGTCGGTCGTCGGGTGCACGTCGAACTCGACGATGTCGGCGCCGGCGTCGAAGGCGGCCTGCATCGAGGCGATGGTGTTTTCCAGATACGGATGCTGCGGCGGATAGATGCGCGTCGCCGTGCAGGTCTCGTTGTCCAGATCTTCGCGGTGGTAGGTCTGCGCCAGGCCGCGATGCGCCACCAGGGTCATGGGTGCGCGGTAGGCCGTCCAGTACGACGCGTTGAGCGTCAGCGCGATCACCAGCGCGGCGACAAGGGCCAGGAACGCCCGGCCGAGATACTTAAGTGCGGTTCTCATCGTCGCAGCCTAGCCGCCGCGCGCGGCCTAAGCGCGTACCCCCATCACAGACGGGGCCGGTTTGGCCTTGCCAGGCAGGCCGCAATACCTCTATGCCAGCGCCTCTTCCAAGAGATCGGGGCGTAGCGCAGCCTGGTAGCGCATCTGGTTTGGGACCAGAGGGCCGCAAGTTCAAATCTTGCCGCCCCGACCATTTTTTCGGCAGGCTGCCGCCGAATTTTGATTTGTTTATCAAAGAACGCAGCTCGAACAATTCGCTAGGGGCTCCAGTAGGGGTTCCAGTTTGGCGCGAACGGCGCGGCAACGCTCGCCGCTGTGCTCGGCGTACAGGCCGAACAAAAAAAGGGGCAGCCAGCTAAGGCCGCCCCCTCTACTCGGTGTGGGCACCGATGCAATGGCCGCCGCTAGCCGAGTGGCCGGGCGGGGCAAACAAGAAAGGGGCGGCCCGAGCCAAGGCCACCCCCGCGCGGCCCTTCGGCCGCAGCTACGCCAGTCGCAGGGGATGACTACGACGTGGCGAACTTGAGGGTCTTGATGGCCTCGAAGTTGGTGGTCATGCCGCCCACGCGCTTGCGCGAGTAGAACAGCACGTGCGGCTTGGCGGTGAACGGGTCGCGCAGCACCGAAATGCCCAGCCGGTCCACGATGGTGTAGCCCTCGCGGAAGTTGCCGAAGGCGACCGCATGACCATTGCTGCTCATGTCAGGCATGTCCTCCGCGATGACCACCGGGAAGCCCAGCAACATATCGGGCGCGGCGGCTGTTGCCCCCTGACGCCAAATCGGCTGACCGGTAGTGTCCTTGAACTTCTCGATGACCGAGGCCGTCGTGGAGTTCATCAGCCACACCGCACCCGCGCGGTAAGGCGCTTTGAGTGCGAACTTCAGACTGATCAGGTTGTCGATGGGGTTCGACGCGGCAAACCCACCGTTAACACCGGTGGCGATGTAGCCGATCTTCCCCCACGCCCAAGACGCATTGGCGACCATCGTTTCCGAGAGGAAGCCGCGCGGTTGAGTGACACCATTCCCGCTGACGAACGCTGTGGTCTCTTTGCGTGCGAACTTGGGGCCGACTTTCTTGGTGAGCCAATCCTCCAAGTTGATGCGACTGTCTTCGAGAATGATCTGCGAGGCTTTGGGCAGCGCATACATTTCGAAAACCGGAATGCTCAACGCAGCCCACTTGGGCGTAGTTGTTTCCGGCCGCGCAGATTGCTCGCCGACCCATTCCGCACCGGGCTCGTCCTTGTCGACCAAAATCTCCAAGGATTGCGTCGAGACGTTTTCGATGTTGCAGATCGCACGCATCGGGGAGGTGAGGAAAACCGTCTCCACGATTTTGTTCGCCCACTGCTCGGGGATCAGGAAGCCGCCTTCCGTGTTGTCGCCGGCGGAGAGCGCCTTCGCTTCGAAGCCCTGCGTAAAGCCCTTGCGGAGGTAGCCGTCCCAAGCCTTTGCGCTGCCGGTGTCACGCTGACCTTGCACGTCTCCGGCAAATTGCCTCGGCCGCTGGATGGCGGCGATGCAATCGTCAATGTTCTTCTCCAGCTTGGCGAAGCGATCGTTCGCCGCCTTAGAGAATTCACCGATGGCAGTTTTGACGTCGAAGTCATCGCCGCCGCCATCTTCTTTCGTTTGGATGATGCCGCGTTCATACGCGCGCAGTAGTGCAGTGCTGGCACGCAGCACCTTTTTTGCAGTTCTCATTTTGAGATC
>JAEUMM010000040.1 GCA_016792645.1 Alphaproteobacteria bacterium
TTTCATCGCTCATGTTTGAACGGCGTTCAACACACCAGAAGCGATAAAACCGGTGCGACACAGCTTGTGCGCTAGAATGCCGTGTCGCTGCTGCAACAGCGGTTGGAATTACGATCCGGACTCGGGGACAGCGTGCGGATCGATGGCTTGGCGCACCATTATCGGCACGGCGTGATCGACAAGTGCGGCGGCGCGCACCAGCACGGGGGTGGCTTTCGCGTCAGACGCGGAAGAAGAGCATGAGGCCGAGCAGCGCCTCGATCCCGAGGAAGACCCAGATGAGGCTGTTCGTCGGCATCTCGAGCCAAGCCGAATAGCCGCGGCCTGCGGCCATGCCGATGAGGGCAAGGCCTGACGTCAGCAAAATTCCGCCGCTCAAGGGCGAGTAGACCATGGCGATGAACATCGCGAGCGCCATCGCGACGCCGAAGCCGCCGTAGACGGCGCGCGCTTCGTTGCGGGATTCGACGGTCGACAGTTCTACGCCGGTGAGGCGGGTCAGATACTCCGGCTTCCACAGCATGACGCCGCCCATCGCGGCGAAGAGCGTGAAGGCCAGGAATGTTGAAACGTGCATGGTAGGCTCCGAAGCGGCGAGGGGTTTCGCAGAGTGTCAGGAGTTCATTCCTCTCGCAATCCTCACAGCCCCATTTGGCGGGCGGCGAGGTCGCGCATGATTTCTTCCGAGCCGCCGCCGATGGCGTTGACGCGGACTTCGCGGTAGATGCGCTCGACGCGGCTGCCGCGCATGTAGCCGTTGCCGCCGAGGATCTGCATTGCCTCACGCGCGCAGTATTCCATGGTGAGCGTCGCTTGCACTTTGAGGAGCGCCAAGTCGGCTGCGGGTGTTTCGCCGTTCTGGACGCGCCAGGCGCACATTTCCAGATAGGATTGCGTGGCGTTGATCTGGCGGACCATGTCCGCGATCTTGTGGCGGATGACTTGGTGGTCAGCGAGGCGTTTGCCGAAGGTCATGCGTTCGCGGGCCCACTTCACGGCCTCTTCCAAGCAAACGCGGGCGTAGGCGTTGGCGCCGGCGGCCATGCCGAGACGCTCGCCGTTGAAGTTCAGCATGATGCCGATGAAGCCTTGGTTCTCGCCGCCGATGAGGTTGGCTGCCGGGACGCGCACGTCTTGGAAATAGATCGCGGCGGTGTCGGAGGCCCACCAGCCTTGCTTCTTCAGGTTGGTGCGCGTGACGCCGGGGGCGTGCGCGTCGATCAACAGAAGCGAGATGCCGCCCATGCCGGGGCCGCCTGTGCGCACGGCGGTCGTGATGTAGTCGGCGCGCATGCCGCCGGTGATGAACATTTTTGAGCCGTTGACGACGTACTCGTCGCCTTCGCGGACGGCGCGCGTTTTCAGTTGCGCTACGTCGGAGCCGCCGGAGGGTTCGGTGATGCCGAGGCATATGCGTTTGTCGCCGGCGAGGACGGGCGGCGCGATGCGCTGCTTCATCGCGGCGTCGCCAATGGCGAGGATGGGCGGGAGGCCGATGCCGTGCACCATCAAGCTTGCGGTGACGCCGCCTGCGCCGAGGCGCGACAGTTCCTCGGACGTCACGATGGAGTGGAAGCGGTCGAGGCCTTCTTTGATGCCGCCGTATTCTTCGGGATAGCCCATGCGCAGGAGGCCGAAGTCGGAGGCCTTCTTGTAGAGTTCCAGCGGGATCGCGCCGGCTTCGTCCCACTCGTCGGCGAAGGGCATCATTTCGCGGTCGACGAATTTGCGCAGCTCACGGCGCCAGGCGTGGTGGCTCTCGTTGTAGAAGGGCGAGGAGGGGCGCGAGGAGTCGAAGTCGAGCGTTTGAAGGTTCTTGGTCATTTGCCGTTTCCCGTAGCGTTAGCGCCAGCCTAAGCCAGACGGTCGAACCAATCCAATCGCCGCCGATGCCGTTGCGTTTTGCTTGAGGCGGACGCAAGCTTGCGGCCAATCGATATTCAAAAAATCGGAGGAACTTCCATGAGCGCCGCGCCATCCGTGTTCCCGGGCTACACCCTCGGGCGGATCGACGATGAGATCGTCAATCCGGTCCTTTATCAAGATGAGACGATCCACGACGTCTATTCGAAGTTGCGGCGCGAGGATCCCGTGCATTGGACGGAGCCGAATGGGTTTCGTCCGTTTTGGTCGGTGACGAAGCATGCCGACATCCTTGAGGTTGAGAAGAACCATCAGATTTTCGTCAACCGGATGCGGACCTATCTGTCGCCGATTCAGGGCGAGGAGTGGGTGAAGTCGGTCACCGGCGACACGCATCTGTTCCGGACGCTGGTCGATCTCGACGATCCGGTTCACATGAAGTTGCGCGGGCTGACGCAGAGTTGGTTCATGCCGCCGAACCTTAAGAAGCTTGAGACGCGTATTGCGCAGATCGCCAAGGATCACGTCGATCGCATGGCGGCGCTGGGTGGGGAGTGCGACTTCGTGAAGGAGGTGGCGCTTTGGTATCCGCTGCGCGTCATCATGATGATCCTCGGCGTGCCGCCGGAAGACGAAGCGTTCATGCTGAAGATGACGCAGGAGATTTTCGGGCCGGGCGATCCGGACGTCGCCGCCGAGACCTCGCATAAGGCCGACACCGGCGCGTTCAGCGCCTCGGGCGACAATACCGTCGATCTGATGCAGACGGCGATGAAGCTGTTCGAGTATTTCGGCAAGGTGACAGCCGATCGCCGCGCGCATCCGAAGGACGATGTGGCGAGCATCATCGCAAACGGCATGATCGACGGGCAGCCGATCGGCGACCGCGAGGCGATGAGCTATTACATTATCGTCGCGACCGCGGGGCACGACACGACGAGTTCGACGGTGGCGGGCGGATTGCTTCAGTTGATGAAGAACCCGGAGCAGATGGCTAAGCTTAAGGCCGACATGAGCTTGGTGCCGAACTTCGTCGAAGAGTCGATCCGCTGGGTGACGCCGGTGAAGCACTTTATGCGCACCGCCGTGCAGGACTACAAATTGCGCGACAAGACGATCAAGGAAGGCGACGGCCTTTGCATGTTCTATTGGTCCGGCAACCGTGACGACGAGGCATTCGAGGAGCCGTTCAAGTTCAAAGTGGATCGCAATGTGTCGAAGCATGTCGCGTTCGGCTATGGCGTTCATGTGTGTCTGGGCATGCATTTGGCGCGCATGGAGATCAAGGCGCTCTACAACGAGTTGCTGCCACGGTTGAAGTCCATCGAACTCAACGGCACGCCGAAGAACACGCTGGCGAATTTTGTGAGCGGGCTGAAGTCGTTGCCGGTTAGGTACAAGATCGCCTAGTTCAGACTTACGGTTACGCCTTCTTCGCGCAGCAGATGGAGGAGGCGCTCACCGTCGGGGGCCGTTTCCGGCACCGCGATGCCGGGTCGTAACGGCTCGCCCGTGAGTCCCAATACGCGTTCAAGATTGGCGACGACGCCCAGCGCCGTCAGGTGCGCTTGGCCGTGCGGGTCGAGGATCGCGGCCCGGCGCGTGCGCTGGCGGCCGGTAAGTTCGACAATGATTTCGTGCGAGACGACGCCGGGGCTTTCTCGCGCGGGCTCGACGCCGATGCGCACGGCGACGTCGCGAGCGCGCGTCGCCTGGGCGAGCGTGATGACGTCGGCCATGCTGACGCGCACGGTGGGGCGTTCGCGGCCGGAGGGGAAGGTAACGGCGACGGGATCGCTCAGGCCTTCGACCTTGCGCCAGGCGCCGTCGACGCGGGCCATGAAGGGCTCGCTCATGGTGCTGCCGGCGTCGGCGGAGTCGGGGCCGATCGTCTCGCTCATGTCGTAGAGGATCGAGAGCGTCACGGCATCGACGGGTGCGAGATCGCGCGCAAGGTGCATAGCGAGGATCGCCGGCACGCCTGCCATCCAATTCGAGGCGAACATCACGGGCGCGCGGACGTGCAGCAGCGACGCGGTGAAATAAGCCCGCGTCTGCGCCGCCACGCCGCGGGTGATGTCGACGTAGGGAAGCCCGCGCGCGATGGCGCTGCGGAGCAGGTTGTCGTCGTGGTCGTGAACCAGGGCGACGACGGCGGTGATGCTGCTCCCGAGCGAGGCGAGTGGATCGGCCTGCGCGGTGTCGACGACAGCGGCCTCCGCTTGGCCCAAGCGGTTTGCGAGAGCCGCCGCTTTCTCGCGGCTGCGGCCCGTGATCACGAGATGCAGATCCGGATGGTGGCGGCGAAGCTGTGCCGCGGCGCGCGTGCCGACGACGCCGTAGCCGCCGACGAGAAGGATGCGTTGATGAGACGGCATGTGCGGTTCTCCGTTTCCGAGATTGTTGGTCATCTGACCTAATTTTGTCAAGTGACCAACATCAGCTAAATTCGACCGATGAGTCGGACGAAGGCGAAGGACGAGGGGACGCCGCGGGGCCAAGCGCGGCGCGAACAGATTCTCAAGGCGGCATCGGACTTGCTGCTGGCGGAGGGGTATGCCGCGTTCTCGGCGCGCGGGGTGGCGGCGCGCGCGGGCACCAGCCTCAGCCATGTGCAGTATTACTTCGCGACGCCGGCCGACATCGTGGCCGAGCTTCTCGACCGGTTCGTGACGGCGTATTCGGCGGAAGTGGCGACGCACTATCATGCCAGTGGCGGCGCGCCTGTCGCGCGGCTGACGCGGGCGTTGGAGTTTCTGCTGAACGACGAGGCCTATCGGCGCGATTGCGGCGTGTTCATGCTTGAGGTTGCAGGGTTTGCTTCACGCGACCGTGGGATCGCGGCGGCGCTCGCGCGCTACTACGAGGTCTATCTCAAGGCGATCACCGCGATCGTCGGCGATCTCAATCCGGCGCTGAGCGCCGCGCAGCGCCGGGCGCGGGCGCGGCAGGCCGTGTCGCTGATCGAAGGCATGGCGATGACGCGGCCGTTTTTGCGCGACGACGACGGTGCATTTTCCGCACGCGAAGCGGCGCGGGCGATCGAACGTTTGGCGTCGGCCGGCTAGGCTTTCAGCGTCACCAGGGTTTGACGCATGGGGACCTGATCGCCGGTCTTTGCGGTGACGGTGTCGACAACGCCGTCCGCGGCGGCGCGGAGTTCGTGTTCCATCTTCATCGCTTCGAGGATGACGAGGAGCTGGTTCTTAACGACTTTCTGCCCGGGCTCGGCCAGGACTTTGACGATGCGGCCGGCCATGGGGGCGCGGATGACGTTGGCGCCGCCTGCGCCTTTCGGTTCGGCGGGGGCGTAGGTGATGTCTTCGAAGATCGCGTCGCGGCCGTTGTGGTGGACGTGGACGCGGGTTTCGTTGCGGTAGACCCAGGCGTCGTCGAGGCGGCCCTCATCCTCGATCTTCAGGTGGACGGTTTTGGTTGATGTGGAGCGGGTCGCCTCGGCGATGTGGAGCGTGCCGATGCGGTTGTTCTCGACCACGAAGCGGCGCGCGCGTGTGCGTTCGCGCAGGATCACGATGGCGCGGGTGGGGCCGGTGGAGCGCCAGGCCGTGCCGCTCTCCGATACCAACCATAGAGCGGCGATGTCGCCGAGGGGCGGTTCGAGATTGTTTTCGGTGTAGGCGGGTTCGCGTTCGAGCCAACCGATGTCGACGGCGCCTTTGACGAAGGCGTCGCGTTTTAGGACGTCGATCAGGAAATTGCGGTTCGAGCGGAGGCCGACGACCTCGGCTTCCTCGATCGCGGCGATGAGTTTCTCCCGCGCTTCGTCGCGCGTTTCGCCATGAGCGATCAGTTTCGCAAGCATGGAATCGTAGTGGCCGGATGCCGGATTGCCGTCGGCGGTGACGCCATCGGTTCGGGCGACGCGTGTGACGTGAAGGTCTTCGATGTGGCCGGACTGAGGGGTGAAATTGTCGGCAGGGTCTTCGGCGCAGAGGCGCGCTTCGATCGCATGGCCTTTGATTGAGACGTCGCCTTGCTTGGCGGCGAGCGGCTCGCCCATCGCGACTGCGAATTGCATGGCGATGAGGTTGAGGCCGGTCACTTCCTCGGTCACGGGGTGTTCGACCTGGATGCGGGTGTTCATTTCGAGGAAGTAGAATTGGCCCTCACCGTCGAGCAGAAATTCAACCGTGCCGGCGTTGGTGTATTT
>JAEUMM010000045.1 GCA_016792645.1 Alphaproteobacteria bacterium
GAAGACTCTGATGGTCGACTACCGGTTGGCGCCGGAGCATCCCTGCCCTGCCGCCGTCGACGACGTGTGCGAGGCGGTTGTCGGGGCTGTGCGCGAAGGCTACGCGCCGGCGCGCATTGGGCTGGTGGCGGAGTCGGCGGGAGCTTCGATTGCGCTCGCGGCGGCGCTTCGGTTGCGCGATCACGGGACGCGGCTTGGCGCCATCGCGTTGCTGTCGCCGTGGACGGATTTGGCTTTGACCGGGCGGTCGGCGGCGGCGCGGAGCGTGACCGGCGACACCCCGATCAGCATGGAATCCATGGCGATCTGTTCTCATTTCTATTTGCAGGGGCGATCGCCGCTGGATCCGCTGGCGTCGCCCGTTTACGGCGATTTGCGGGGGCTTGCGCCGATGATGATCCACACAAGCCGTACGGACGCCTTGCACGACGATGCGCGGATGCTGGCCAATCGCGTTCATGCGGCGGGCGGCGGTGTCACATTGCGCGTGTGGGCGAGCGGTGGTCACGTGTTCGAGCGCTTGTTCGACGGGCAGAGCGAGCGCGCGATCGGCGACATCGGCGCGTTCCTGAACGCGAGGGTCGGCGCCGCCGCAACGCGGAGGTTTTAGAGAGCGCATGAGCGACGGGGTTTGGCGCGGCGTCTTTTTGGCGAGCGCGGTTTTCAATTTCATCGTCGGCATCAGTTTGGCCGTCGACGCGAGCGCATTCGCGGCGTCGATGGGGCTGGAGGTCGCGCGCTATGACGCGCTGTGGTCGCCGCTTGTCGCGTGGTTCGTGGCGATGTTCGGCGTGTTCTATCTGATCGTTTGGCGCGACTTGGACAACAAGCCGATCGTGGCCGTCGGGATGGTGGGAAAGCTTGGCGTCGTGGTTTTGATCGCGCTCGCGTGGTCGCGCGGGCTCGCGCCGTTCGGGATGGTCGCGTTGACGCTGGTCGATCTTGCGTTCGCGGCGCTGTTTGCGCTGTTCTTGTTTACGCGCCGTTCGGCAGCTTAAGGATCATCAGCGTCGACGTGGCGTTCGCGAAGAGGCGGTCGTTCTTGTCGATGAGCTTTGCCTCGGCGGTGACGATTTCGCGGCCGCGCGTGACGACCTCTGCGACCGCGGTCAGACGACCCGATTTGGCGGTGACGGCGCGGTGATATTTGAGTTCGAGCGTCAGCGTCGTGAAGCCCTGCCCCGCCTTCAACGTGGAATGCACGGCTGAACCTAAGACCATGTCGATGACGGTCGCGATCACGCCGCCGTGGACTGTGCCGAGCGCGTTGTAGTGAAACTCGGCCGGATCGAAGCCCATCGTCACTTTGCCTTTTTCCGCCGTGAAACCGTTGACGCCGATGAGGCTTCCGACGGGCGGGGGCGGCACGCGACCCTCGGCCATAGCCCGCATCAGGTCGAGACCGGACTGGCCTTGCGCGGCGGCCATGATTTCCGTGGGGTCCGCCCAGCGATACGTGCGCTCGTGCTTCATACTTCTTTACGTTCTCCGTAGGCGCGGCGTGAATTTCAAGGGCTTTTGCATCCATTCGCGAGGCCCTAGCGTATATCTAAACCGAAACGCAAATGTGGGTCCAAGCCATGCGCGCGATTGTGCGGTCGTTTGTTGTGTTTTTCGCCGTCGCCGTTGCGACGAGTTGCGCGGTGTTTACGCCGTTGCCGGAGCCCAAGACGCTGGACCAGCGGCTCGCCATGTTTCCGACGACGGGCTTGCCGCTGCAGGGACCCGTCACCGTTTGGTGGAACGAGCATCAGGTGCCGTTCATCGAGGCGAGCACGGATCGTGACGCCGCGTTTGCCTTGGGTCTCGCGCATGCGCATTTGCGGTTGGGGCAGATGGAGGTGATGCGGCGCGTGAGCCAGGGGCGCGTCTCGGAGATCGCCGGACCCATTCCGCAAGTTGCCGATATCGAACACGCGCTGCGCATTCTCGATCTCGGGCGGACGTCGAAGACTGTCTATGCGTCGATGCCGGCGGAGACGAAGGCGTGGCTCGACGCGTTCGTCGAGGGCGTCAATCACTATCAAGCGACGACGGCGGACTTGCCGCATGAGTATGCGCTGCTGGGGCTGGAGCGCGAGCCTTGGCGCAGCGAAGAGATTTTGACGATCGGGCGGCTCGCGTCGGTCGACGTGTCGTGGTTCGTTTGGTTTCGCGTTCTGGCGTTGCGCGAGCGGAAGGATTGGCCGCAGCTTTGGCAGGCGCTGCTGGAAGAAGGCACGATGTCGGCGCCGAGTTTTGCGTCGAACCAGCATGCGAGCCTGAGGGAGCTCTCGCGCCTATTGTCGACGATGAGTCGCAATGGGTCGAACTCCGTCGTGGTCGGCGCGGCGAAGACGGGCACGGGCGCAGCGATGATCGCCAACGATCCGCATTTGGGAATTAGCTTGCCGAACCTTTGGGTGCTGGCCGGGGTGAAGTCGCCGTCGTTCAATATGGTGGGCCTCATGGTGCCGGGCGTGCCGTTCGTCGCCGTCGGGCGGAACGAGAACATTGCTTGGGGCGGCACGAACATGCGCTCGGCGGGCAGCGATTTGTTCGACGTATCGTCGCTGCCGGCGGCGCAGATCACGCAGCGCGTGGTCACGACGCGCACGCGCTGGTGGTTCGATTCGGACTTGGTTATTCGCGATACGCCGTATGGGCCGATCTTGTCGGATTCAGAGGTTCTGCCCAAGCGCGAGGGCGAGGTTCTGGCGTTGAAGTGGATCGGGCATCGGCCGTCGGATGAGATCAGCGCCATGCTGCGCATGAACCGCGCGACCAATTGGGACGAGTTCCGCTCGGCGCTGGAAGGATTTTCGATTTCGCCGCAGAATTTTCTGTTCGCGGACGTGAAGGGCAATATCGGGCAGGTGACGGCGACGCATTTGCCGAAGCGGTCGAAGGAACTGCCAGCCGACATCGTGCGGCCGTTGAGCGACGCCAAGGCGTGGGATGAGATCGTCACGTCGAAGGATTTGCCGTGGGCTTATAACCCAACCGACGGGTTCCTGGCTTCGGCGAACAATCGGGGCGCGGAAGCGTCGGTGCCGATAGGTTATTTCTTTTCGTCGGACGATCGCGTCACGCGGCTGCAGCAGTTGCTCGGCGGCATGGCGACGGTGACGGCGGACGATCTGAAGCGCGTTCAGATGGACACGTATTCGAGTTCGTCGACTTTGATGCGCGATGCGTTCGTGGCGCGCGTCAATGCGGAGAAGCCCGCGCTTAGTCTCTCTCAGACGCTGGTGTTCGACGCCATGGCGGCTTGGGACGGACGGTATGATCTGGGCAGCAAAGGCGCGGTCGCTTTCGAGGCGGCCATGGCTTCGTTCATGCCGGCGTCATTTCCGGCGCATGAACTCAGCGCCTTCGATGCGGCGGGCAGTCCGTATGCTCGGTTTGCGCCGAAGGTCAGAGACATGAAGGCCGATGTGTTCGCGAAGAGCGCGGTAGCCGCCTTGCAGACCGGCGTCGATGCGTGGGCGAAGTATGCGACGTGGGGCGACATGCATCGGATGATTGTGCAGGCGCAGTTTGCCTCCATTCCGGTGATCGGCTCGCGCTATGTGTTCGACGACGTGCCCGCGGCGGGATCGAGCGAGACGATTTTGAAGACGGATCATGAGACGTCGGCGGAGCGGCATCCGACGCGCTATGGCGCGCAGGCGCGGCATGTGTCTGACCTTTCCGACCCAGATGCGAACTGGTTCGTCATGCTGGGCGGGAATGACGGGTGGTACAATTCGTCGACGTTCCGCGATCAGGTGGATGCGTTCCAGAGCGGGCAGTCGTTCCAGGTGCCGCTCAAGATCGAGACCGTGCGCGCGACGTTTAAGAACAAGTCGGTGCTCGCCGCGAAATGATGGATTTCACGCCGGCGCTGCGGATGTATGCGCGGCGGCGCCGGGCGACCCTGGCGCGGCTCGACAATGTGGTGGCGCAACGCGCGCAGCTCTCCGCGCTGGTCACGAAGGCTGCATCGACGAAATTCGGTCGCGATCATGGGTTCGATCGCATCAAGGGCGTCGAGGATTTTCAGGCGGCGGTGCCGCTGCGTCGTTACGACGACTTTTGGCGCGACTATTGGAAGGGCGCGTTTCCGGTTCTCGACAACGTGACGTGGCCGGGGCGCGTGCCGTTCTTCGCGGTCACGTCGGGCACGACGTCGGGGTCGTCGAAATACATTCCGATTACGCCCGATATGAATAAATCGAACACGTATGCGGGGCTTGATTTGCTGACGCATCACGTGACGGCGCGGCCGCGCTCGCGCGTGTTCGGCGGCAAGAGTTTCATGCTGGGCGGATCGACCGATCTGGTGCGCGAGGCCGACGGCGTGTTCTCCGGCGACCTT
>JAEUMM010000051.1 GCA_016792645.1 Alphaproteobacteria bacterium
GCCCCGATCGCCGTGGTCGGCGCATCGAACTGCGAAACGAAATCCGGCGCCACACCGATGCAGATCAACGCCGCCAAACTGCACGCCAGCGACAACACCGCAAACGGCCAACCGAAGGGCGAGTCCGCGATGATGCGCGTCGCCCGATAGCGCGACATCCACTCCGGCGCGTCGAACGCGTTCATCCACCGGAACTCGGTGCGATAAACGACGAACATGAACAAAAGCCCGACGAGCCCGAAGCTGAGCAACTCGGCGCCCAAAAGTCCGGTAAAGAAGTGCCCGCTCTCGATGGCAAACATGATGGGCAACACCGTCATCGCGCCGGCAAACAACAACGCCATCCGCGGCGCCCATTCGTTCGACCAGGCGATATGATCCTCACGCGCCATATGCCCATAGCGCGGGTGCGCGTCCTCATCGTCGTTGAGCCGCACCGAATGCGAAGCGCGCTTACGCCGAAGCCGCGCCTTGTCGGTCTCCCCATGGCTGCGCTGCGCGGTCAAGGCGGCGCGAGTCCAGAACCACGCCGACAACCCCAACGTCATCGCGGCCAGCGCGAAGAAGAACGGCCGCGCGGACACCTTCAACTGCCAGATCGGCGTCTCCATGCCGGCGAACATGTCGGGCATCTGCGGCGGCAGCCACACGGCGAAGAACGCCACGAACGGCACGGCCACCCCGATGGGCTCCTCGACCCAGCGATAGAGAAGCTGCTCCGTCCTCTTGAGGGCGCGTGAAAAGGACATGAATTTCCGTGGGCCAACCCGAGGCTCAAGGGCGCGTCAGCGCCTGAGCGAATCACTCATGCGTATCCCGCGCATTGTCTGGGGTGGCAGGGGCCCTGCCCATCCCAAGGAACCGGGTTTCAACAGGCTATGTGACGCCGCCCACGAGGGCCGCCGGGGTGTTGAGATCGCCCGCCCCAATCCGCGCTTCTCTTTTCTCGTTTCTCCGTTAAACACGCCGGAACCGCTTAGGGGACATACATGGACTATCTGATGCAGCTGGCCGCGGACCCCGCGGCATGGGTGGCTTTGGTCACGCTGATCGCGATGGAAGTCGTGCTCGGCATCGACAACTTGATCTTCATCTCGATCCTGACCAACAAGCTGCCCGAGGCCGACCGCGAACGCGCGCGTCGCATTGGCATCGGCCTGGCCCTGGTCATGCGCCTGATACTTCTGGGCACCGTAGCCATCATCGTGCAGCTGACGGAACCGATCTTCAACCTGTTCGGTCACGGCTTCTCCTGGCGCGACCTGATCCTGATCGCGGGCGGTCTCTTCCTCGTGTGGAAGGCGACGAAGGAAATCCATCACAGCGTCGACCCCGACCCGCACGACGATCTGTTCGACACCAAGAAGGCCGCGCTCGGCTTCTCCGCCGCGATCACGCAGATCCTGATCCTCGACCTCGTCTTCTCGATCGACAGCATCATCACCGCCGTCGGCATGACCGAACACATTCCGATCATGATCATCGCCGTTGTGGTCACGGTCGCCGTGATGCTCCTCGCCGCAACCCCGATGGCGAACTTCATCAACGCGAACCCGACGGTCGTGATGCTGGCGTTGAGCTTCCTGCTCATGATCGGCATGACGCTGATCGCCGAAGGCTTCGGCGTCCATGTGCCCAAAGGCTACATCTACGCCGCGATGGCCTTCTCGGCCGGCGTCGAGGTCCTGAACATGGTTGCACGCAGACGCGCCAAGCGGCGCACCGAAGCGAGGAAGGCAGAAGCGAAAAAATAGAAGTGAGATAGAGTAGGAGTGAGAAGCGAGAGACCGTCTCTCACGCCTCACTTCTCATCCTTCGTTTCAATTCGCGCGTTCGACCGGCGTCAGGCCAATGTCGATGCGCCGGCCGCCCCGCAGCAGCGAGACGGTCACCGACCGCCCGATCTGCTCGCCGTTCAACCGGCGCAGCAACTCGTCGACGCCTTCGATCGGCCGCCCGTCGAGCGCAACGAGAATATCGCGCGTCAACAATCCCGCTTTGTCGGCGGGGCTGCCCGGCTCAATCCCATTGATCATCGCGCCGGAAGCGCCCGTTTCTGCCGCCAACTGCAGCCGCCGCGGAATGGAAATCGTCTGCGCCGCGACGCCGACAAACGCGCGCCGCACGCGCCCGTGCCGCACAAGTTCGCTCAACACAAAGCTCGCCGTGTTACTGGCCACGGCAAAGCAAATGCCCTGCGCACCCATGATGACCGCGGTATTGATACCGACGACCTCATCGCGTGAATTGACGAGCGGCCCGCCCGAGTTGCCGGGATTGAGTGCCGCGTCCGTCTGAATGACGTCGTCGATCAACCGCCCCGACTGCGAGCGCAATGAGCGCCCAAGCGCCGACACGACACCCGCCGTCACCGTCGATTCAAATCCGAGCGGATTGCCGATCGCGACAACGAGATGCCCAGGCTTCAGCGTCTTCGAATTGCCAAGCGAAGCATACGGCAACTTTACCGGGGCATTCGCATGCAGCAAAGCAAGGTCGGTATGCGGATCGTCGCCGATTACCCGCGCCTCGAACGTCTGCTGCTCCGGCGTGGTCAACCGTGCCGCCGTCGCGCCCTGTACGACATGGCTATTCGTCAGCACGAACCCGTCCGACGAAATAATTACCCCAGACCCGGTACCGCCACGGCCACTCTTGCCCAACGATTCGACGCGCACAACGGCGGGTCCGACGGTCTCCGCGACGCCGGACACGGTCTGCGAATAGGCATCGAGCAGCCGGTCATCGCCGCTCTCGATACGAGATCGCAGCGCGTCCTCGTCATGCAGACGAGCCGCCGCGGACAGAAAAGAAACTTTGTTGGGAATAGCGCTCATGGTGAAAAGAGATTTGTGCAACGCGAACAAATTTCAAGCGCACCCAAAGGCCTCGCAGAAGCAGGGTCATTTAACGCAAAAGGGGCCCCAACTGGGGCCCCTTCGTTATCAGGATTGCCAGAGGTCACTCCGACTTCTGCACACCGTCGACGGTGACCTTGCGCGCGTGCGCCAGTGCGACGCCGTAGGGCGTGTCGGTCATGATCTTCACCGGCACCATGAACTTCTTCACCGGCCCGCCCGCAGAGCTTTCCATCGGCGCGAGCCACGTCGTGATGACGGGGATGGACTTGCCCTTGTTCAGGTTCGGTTTGAAGCCCGCGAGCTGCTTGTAGATGACGGTGCACTTCACCGCGGGACCCGAATATCCGCCGTCGGTCTTCACTTTATCCTGACCGACATAATTCAATTCGATGTCGTAACGGCGGCGTCCGTCGAACACGCGAACCGTCTCGCCGCACGGCTTGGCGGCCGATTGCGAAATGCCCGAAAGCGCGAACACCAGTCCCGACAGCGGATCGAGCGTCCCGCGCTTCTGCTCTTCCGTAACCGGGAAGCGTTCGGTGTTGTACGGCGGATCCGAGAACAGTTGAATGCCGGCCGACGAGTACGTCAGCCCGACCTTCTGGTTCGTCTTCTCGTTGTTCGTGTTCGAATCATACTTCTGCGGCACCAGTCCGTTACCGCCGACGGCGCCGACCGTCGTCGCATCGATGATGGCCTCATAGAACGAGTTCACCACACCGGCTGTCTTCAAGCGCGACACAGCGGAATACGAATTGCCCGCAAAGCTCGACTTGATGCCGATATTCCCCAGATTGAATCCGCCCAGATAAACCTGCCAGACGAGCTGCACCGTGCTCGTAGGTCCTGAACCCTGCACGACCGGCTCGGTCGGGGGCGCTGGAGCGTCCACGGCCTGCGCCGCGAAGGGAACAACAGAAAGACTCGTCGCCAAGAACAAGCGCTTCAGCATAGACGATCAAACCTCGTGAGTGGGTCGGGTCGAAGGGCCGTGGGTGTTTCGGAATGGCCCACTTGTATCATCGACCACGATGGTTGAATTGTGGCGGAAATCTCGTGGCCTCTTCAAGCTGCATTCGTCACCAACCAAATGAACGCTAATTCATCCCTGGACCCGAAAACCAAGGAATTATTGGCCGCGGTGCTGGCGGGTGACCGGCGCGCGTTAGCCAAGGCCATAACGCTGGTTGAATCCAGCCACCCCAAGGACGAGGCGGCGGCGTCGGCGCTGGTTCAGTTTGCACTGCCGCATGCGGGCCGCGCGCTGCGCATCGGCCTGTCGGGAGCGCCGGGCGTCGGCAAGTCCACGTTCATCGAAGCCTTCGGCACATGGTTGACGGGGCAGGGCAAGCGCGTCGCCGTTCTCGCCGTCGATCCGTCGTCGCGCCGCTCTGGTGGTTCGATCCTCGGCGACAAGACGCGCATGGTAAAACTCACGCAGGAGCCGAACGCCTTCATCCGCCCGTCGCCCGCCGGCGCAACATTGGGTGGCGTCGCGCGCCGCACGCGCGAGACGATGCTCCTCGTTGAAACAGCAGGGTTCGACGTCGTACTCGTCGAAACCGTCGGCGTCGGCCAATCCGAAACAGCGGTCGCCGACATGGTCGATATGTTCATCGTCCTCGTCTCACCCGGCGGCGGCGATGAACTGCAAGGAATCAAACGCGGCATCATGGAATTGGCCGACCTCGTCGTGGTCACCAAAGCCGACGGCGATCTCATGCAAGCCGCAACACGCGCCGCCGCCGAGTACAGAGCAGCGCTCCACCTCATGCGCCCGAAATTCGAAAACTGGTCCGCCGACGTGCGCATGGTCTCCAGCACCGAGGGGAAGGGGATCGACCAAGTCTGGGCCGACATCCAGACCTTCCGCGAGCGCCTGCAATCCACCGGCGCGTGGGACCGCCAGCGCCGCGAGCAGAGCGTCGCCTGGCTGTGGGGGGAACTGCGCGAGGGCCTCCTGGCGCTCCTGACGGAAAACAAGGACGCCCGGGCCGAACTCGCCCGTTTCGAGGCCCTGATCGCCAAGGGCGAGGCCGCGCCCCCCGCCGCCGCCCGAGCCATATTGGCGCGCTGGCGCGGCAAAACTTGACGGAAATCCGCCCCTCAACTATAGGTCCGCCCTCCCGCGTGGACCCTGTGCCGCGCGGGTTCTCATTTCATCGGCATTGACGGGACTTCAGACCATGGCGCGGCGTTGCGAATTGACCGGTAAGGGCGTGTTGAGCGGACACAATGTCAGCCACGCGAACAACAAGACGAAGCGCAAGTTCCGCCCGAACCTGGCCGAAGTGTCGCTCATGTCCGACAAGCTCGACCGCACCGTAACGTTGCGTATCTCCAAGCACGCGCTGCGCTCGATTGATCACAACGGCGGTCTCGACAATTTCATCGTCAAGCAGAACGACGAGAAGTTGTCCGAGCGCGCCCTTCGCCTTAAGCGCGAAATCCGCAAGGTAATCAAGGCCTCGGCAGCGGCGGCGGCGTAACGCCCGCCACTTGCATCGCAGGCTCAATCTCAGCACCTTCCCAGTCGTCCCCGCGATTTGCGTGCGTGATGTCTCACGCGCGCGTGAAGTGTTGATCGATTGATGTTGACCGGACACGCCAGCCGCGTTGCGGCCCAAGGTGGAACGATCGTCTCGCACGCGCCTGTGCGCGCGCACTGGTCGGTGCGCGTCGTCCGCGACGTCGCGATCCTGAGCGGCCCCGCCATCGCCGTCGTGGTGACGCTCGCCATCGCGTGGGAGATGCGCGACACGCCGCTCACCATGTTCGACGGCGTCTTGAGCCCGCGCAACGTGCCCGAACTCTACCCGTCGAATTGGCTGACCTTAGGTCACGCGATCGTGCCCGTGATCTTCCTCGTCGCCAACCTCGTGAACCGCCGCTACGGCGACAACTACGCGATCGCCCACGTCCTCGCGTCGTGGGGTCTGGTCGCGCTGATGACCATCGCGACGATCCTCCAACTCGACACGCGCCTGCCGCTTGTCGGCGGTGACGGGCCCAGCCTGCGCGTCGCCGCCGCCTTCTTCGGGGCGATGATCTCCGGCCAACTCGCCGGCTCGTTCGTCTTCGACCGCACCCGCGGCGTCATCTGGTGGCAAGCCCCGCTCTACAGCGCGCTCACCAGTTCCTTCACCGCGATGTTCCTATTCTACCCGCTCGCCTACATTGGCGACGGCTGGCTCTGGCTGAACCACATGTCGGTCGACGCCGGCGTCAAAGCCGCGATGTCCTTCGCGCTGCTCGCCCCGTATTTCCTGCTCCGGCCCATCGTGCGTCCGAGCGGCGGCTTGGGCGGCTTCTAGTTCTTCAACTCGAACATCATGATCAGCGTCTGTTGCAGCGGCGCGTTGAAATTATCGTCCGAAGCGACATAAACCAGCGTCTCGCCGTTCGCGCCCTTGCGCACCGACAGCGCTTCCATGTTGTCGATCGTAAAATTCATGCCCACGTCGGCGACCACCTCGCCATCCATTACGCCGCCTGCCGCAAATTCGGGTGAGCGAATGCGCCGCATCTCGAAGCCGACGCCGCCGAAGGTGCTGAAGCGGCGCTCCAGCATCAGCAGATCGCCATTCGCCGTTTGCCGCACGTCGGTCACGTCAAACGGCGACCGCCGCTTCAGCAGCACCTGTACAGGATCGGCCCCGGTGCTCAGCACCCAGCCGCGAATGTTACCGGCGTTGTCGTGAAACGACTCCGTCATCGCCAACAGCCTGCCGTCGTTGAGCAGCGCGATGCCCTCAAGCCCGCCATTGAGCGGCGCACCGGCCAACTCGGCCGGCGTCGCCACCACGGAAGGGCTCCCGAGCATGCCTTTGGTCGCATACGGATAGCGCCAAATCCGGTGCCTGCCTTCGAAGCTCACATACACATCGCCATCGAGCTTCCCGGCCAAACCCTCGGCATCACCCAGCTTGCCCTTGAGGATCGAGCCATCCGGCGCGAGCAAAGGCCCGATCTCGCCGCCGCGCAGGCCCACCAACCGATCGTCCCGATACTGCAGCGCGCCGGTCAGCCAGTGGCTCGCATCCGTGATCGCCAAGAATTGCGATCCATCGTCCGACACGATCAACCCTGAAATGCCGCCGAAATCCGTGTCGGCCGACGTCAACCGAAGCGTGCCGCGATGCACCAGCTTACCGACCGTGCTCTTCGCGTCTTCGCCGGTGCTGAATGCCACACTCCGCGCGTCGATGGTCAACGCACGCGGCGTCTCGTCGTCGGCGCGCAGGTCAAACCCAAGGAAACAAGCAGCGAGCGCAGCCAGGAACAAGCGCCCCACAATGCTCGTCATCGCGCGGCCGTTGGTGCAGGCGCACGCACCGGACGCTTCACGCGCTGGCGCGCCCCGCGCGCGGGCTTCTCATCATCTTCATCGAAGAGTTCAGCCAGCTTATCCGTCATCGCGCCGCCCAGTTGCTCCGCGTCGACGATCGTGACCGCGCGCTTGTAATAGCGCGTGACGTCATGACCGATGCCGATGGCGATAATCTCGACCGGCGAGCGCGTCTCGATCGACTCGATCACGTCGCGCAAATGCCGCTCCAGGTAATTGCCCGCATTGACCGACAGCGTGGAATCGTCGACCGGCGCGCCGTCCGAAATCACCATCAGGATGCGCCGCTTCTCCTGCCGCGCGATCAGGCGATTGTGCGCCCACATCAACGCCTCGCCGTCGATGTTCTCTTTCAGCAAGCCTTCGCGCATCATAAGCCCAAGATTGCGCCGAGCCCGTCGCCACGGCGAATCCGCCGACTTGTAGATGATGTGCCGCAGATCGTTGAGCCGCCCGGGCGCCGGCGGCTTGTTCTCGCCAAGCCACTTGTCGCGCGACTGCCCGCCCTTCCAAGCCTTCGTCGTGAAGCCGAGAATCTCGACCTTCACGTTACAACGCTCCAGCGTGCGCGCCAGAATATCCGCGCACATCGCGGCCACCATGATCGGCCGTCCCCGCATCGATCCCGAATTGTCGAGCAGCAAGGTCACGACCGTGTCGCGGAAGTTCATGTCCTTCTCGACCTTGTAGGAGAGGGGATGCATCGGATCGATCACGACGCGCGACAACCGCGCCGCATCCAAAATCCCTTCCTCCAGATCGAATTCCCACGTCCGGTTCTGCTTCGCCATCAACCGGCGCTGCAGCCTGTTCGCCAAACGCGAGACGACGCCCTGCAAAGCCTGCAGCTGCTGATCGAGATAAGCGCGCAGGCGCGTCAGCTCCTCTGTATCGCAAAGCTCTTCGGCGGTGATGATCTCGTCGAACTGCCCGGTGAAGACTTTGTAGCTCGGCTCGTTGTGACCCGAGAACGGCTGATCCGGCCGCCAAGGCTGCTTACCGTCGGCGGTATCGTCGGCCTCGGACCGGCTCGCGCGCTCTTCGGTATCGACCTCGACCGCCTGCTGCTCGCCGTCCTCGCCGTCGGTCTCCGACATCTCGGCTTCTTCGGCCGACGAACCCTGAGGCTCAGAACTCTCGCCGGCATCCGAATCCGCGTTGTCCGATTGCTCCTGCGTCGCCTCGTCCTGAGACTCGTCGTCAGACCCATCCGGATCGTCGCCAAGCTCATCGCCCAGACCCAAGTCAGTCAAAATCCGCCGCGTCATCCTCGCGAACGACGCCTGATCCTTGATGCTGTCGAACAGCTTCTCCAGATCGCCGCCCGCCTTCGCTTCGATATGCTCGCGCCACGCTTCAACGACCGCCTTACCCGCCTTGGGGACCGGCCGCCCGGTCAACCGCTCGCGCACGACAAGCCCGACAGCCTCGGCGAGCGGCGCCTCATTGCGATCGCGCGCCTGCGCATAACCCTTAGCCTTCAGCCGCGCCTCAAGCGCCGCTTCGACGTTACTGGCCACGCCCTTCATCGCATTCGCGCCGATCGACTCGACTCGCGCCTGCTCGGCCGCCTCGAAGATCGACCGCGCCGACGACCCCGGAGGCGCATAGGTCGAATGCGTCTTGTCGTCATGAAACGCGAGCTTCAACGCGAAGGCGTCGGCCGCTCCGCGCGTCTGCGCAACATCGCCCTTCGACAAATCACGGCCGGGCAGGGGAAGGCGCGCTTTCAGACCTTTGAGCTGCGGCGGCTCCGTCCCGAACGCAATCTCAAGCTCCGGCTCAGCCCCCATCGCCCGCATGGTGTTCGCCACCGCGCGCTTGAAAGGCTCAACCGGGCTGTCGGGTTTCGTGGCCACGGCCTTAGGCCACCATCACCTTCGCCGCCGACTCGGGCAATTCCTCGCCGAACGCGCGTTGATAGAACTCGGCCACCGTCGCGCGTTCCAGCTCGTCGCACTTGTTCAGGAACGTGACGCGGAAGCCGAAGCCCACGTCGTGGAAGATCTCCGCGTTCTCGGCCCAAGTGAGAACCGTACGCGGGCTCATCACGGTCGAGATGTCGCCGTTCATGAACGCGTTGCGCGTCAGGTCGGCGACGCGAACCATCGCCGCCACCTTCTTCTTGCCCTCGGCCGTGTTGTAGTGCGGCGCCTTGGACAAGATGATGTCGACCTCTTTGTCGTGCGGCAGATAGTTGAGTGTCGTCACGATGTTCCAGCGGTCCATCTGACCCTGGTTGATCTGCTGCGTGCCGTGATAGAGCCCCGTCGTATCGCCAAGCCCGATCGTGTTCGTTGTCGAGAACAGACGGAACGAGGGATGCGCGCGGATCACGCGGTTCTGATCCAGCAGGGTCAGCTTACCCGACTGCTCCAGAATACGCTGGATCACGAACATCACGTCCGGCCGTCCTGCATCGTATTCGTCGAACACCAGCGCCACGGGATGCTGCAAGGCCCACGGCAAGATCCCTTCGCGGAACTCCGTCACCTGCTTGCCGTCGCGCACGACGATCGCATCCTTGCCGACGAGGTCGATACGGCTGATGTGGCTGTCGAGGTTGATACGGATGCAAGGCCAGTTCAGCCGCGCCGCCACCTGCTCGATATGCGTCGACTTGCCGGTGCCGTGATAGCCCTGGATCATGACGCGCCGGTTGTGCGTGAACCCGGCGAGGATGGCGAGCGTCGTCTCGCGGTCGAAGCGGTACGCGGGATCGAGATCCGGCACATACTCGTTCGGCTTCGAGAAGGCGGGCACCTTCATCGTGATATCGACGCCGAACGTCTTCTTGGCGTCGACGGTGGTGTCGGGCTGGCTGTCGGACGCCAGTCCGTCTTGCGTAGTGGTCATTGCTCAGGCTTCCATTTGGGTAATGCGTTCGCGAGTCCTCATACCGCCCCAAGGGCGTGCAGAGAAAGCGGTTCGCTCAAATCATTTCAGGAAAAGCCGGACGAGCGCAATTGCCCATAGGCCTTGATGACTTGGCGGAATCGCTCCTCGGCGCCGCGGTCCCCGCCGTTGGCGTCAGGGTGGAAGCGCTTAACCAATTCCTTAAAGCGCGCCTTCACGTCCTGCAAGGTTGCCTCGGGCTCAAGATTGAGCGTTTCGAGGCTGGCAAGCTGCATCCTTGAAAGCCGGCGCGTGGACGTGCCGTTACGGTTTGTCGCATCCGCCACCGTGGGCGTCGGCTGCGCGCGCGGCCCATCGTCGAAGATGACGAAGGGATCCACAAAGGCGCCCCGGAAGTAGAAGTCCGCCTTCGGGTCCTTCAACCGGTCGTGCATCTTCCAGGTCGGCCGAAGCCCGGTCAGCGTCGCCCGCTGGTAGGCTTCGATCTGGTCCGGCAGCATGCCGCGGAAAAAGTCCCACGCCTGATTGTACTCGCGCACATGGTCGAGGCAAAACCAGTAATACTCGTTCAGCGTCGCGCGGCTTTTCGGTGCGCGGTGATCGCCCGAGCCCTCGCAGCCCGGCTTGTCGCACAGGCGCGTCGGTTTCTGCACCGGCTGCCGCTTCACGCGCAGGTCCTGTGCCCACTTCGACGAGTGTCTTGTGCTCTCACCCATGGCTGCATGAGTATGGGAATGAGCGGTTAAGAAGACAAGAAAACCTCTCGCTTGACATCGCGCCGCCGACCCCTCACGAGCGTGTTGAAATGACGATTGCAGAAACCATAAGGACGAAGCTCGAAGCCGCTTTTGCGCCGCAGAGCCTCACCGTGAAAGACGAGTCGTCGCTCCATCACGGACACGCCGGCGCGCATGCCGACGGAGAAACTCACTTTCGTGTGACGATCGTGTCACCCATGTTCGACGGCCTAAGCCGCATCGATCGCCACCGCCGCGTCCACGAACTGCTCGACGCGGAGCTCAAAGGCCGCGTCCACGCCCTTGCCCTGACGCTGCTGACACCCGACGAAGCGGCAAAGAGGATGTAGTTGCAGCGCTAGTCCGCGCCAAGCTCTTTCAGCAGGCGTTGGATCGCCAACACTTCATATCTGGCGGGGGCGTCTCGACTGCCGCTCAACCGTGCGGCGCTTCGCTGAAGCGACTCGATCGCCGTGACCACGCGAAACGCCCGGATCAAATCGCGCGCGCTCCACCTCACCCCTGCGTCGTCAGAGTCCGCCCATTCACTGAGGACGGTCTGCGCCAGAGCGCGCTCTTCGCTGTCGAATTTCTGATACAGGGCCGTCAGTTCAGCGCTCGCGCGCATCGGTTCCCGCGCCGCGATCGCGTCCGCCGTCGCGGCCGCGCGAAACCTCTCAAACGCCTCCCGAAATTCGTCGAGCGTCACGGCGTCATTCGCGTGCGGCGACGGCGGCTTCCGGCGGCGTCACGCGCAGCGCCATGATCTGGTTCTTCTGACGCCGCAGCACCTCGAACTTGAAGCCGTGGAACGCGAAAATCTGGGCGACGTCCGGGATCGCCTGCGCTTCGTGAATGACAAGCCCCGCGATCGTCGTCGCCTCTTCATCCGGCAAGTTCCAGTTCATCGCACGATTGAGTTCGCGGATCGAAACCCACCCGTCGACGTTGATCGTACCGTCCGCCTGCGGCCGCACGCCTGACACCGGTACATCGTGCTCGTCGCGGATTTCGCCGACGATCTCTTCGAGAATGTCCTCAAGCGTGATCAACCCCTGCAGCGCGCCGTACTCGTCGACGACAACCGCGAAATGCGAGCGCCGCTGCAGGAACGCGCGCAGCTGATCCGCAAGCAGCGTCGTGTCCGGAATAAACCAAGGCTTAGCCGCCAGCGACAGCACGTTGACCGCCTTGACGTTGCCGCCGGCCCGCGCCAGCGCCCGCAGTACGTCCTTCGCGTGCAAGACGCCCACGATATTGTCCTGATCGCCCTTATAGACCGGCAGGCGCGTGTGCGGCTGCGACAACACGCGGTCCAGCATCTCTTCCGGCGGCAAATCCCCGTCGATCAGCACCATGTTCTTGCGATGGATCATGATGTCGGCAACCTGCAAATCCTTCAGGTCCAAAATCCCGCCCAGCATGTTGCGGTCCGACGTCTGCACCGCCCCCTGGATGTGATGCAGGTCGATCGCCCCGCGCAGTTCTTCGTGCGCCACCTCTTCGCGGTCCTCGACCAAGCCCTGCGACTTGACCCCCATCGCGCCCAGGATCAGCGCAACAATCCACGCGACCACGTTCACGACCGGCGAGAACAGCGTCACGGCAATACGCACCGGCCGGCCCAGACGCAACGCCGTGCTGTCGGCGTTCGCGATCGCATAAGTCTTGGGCAGCACCTCGCAGAAAATGAGCACCAGCACCGTGGTGATCACGGTCGCCGCCGCCACGCCCGCGTTCCCGAACAACGTCAAGAGCACGCTGGTCACCAATGCCGACGAGGCGATGTTGACGAAGGTGTTTCCGAACAGCATCGAGCCGACCATCTGCTCGCGGTGCGAAAGCAGCCAGTTCACATGCTTCGCGGCCTCGCCTTCGCCTTCTTTCTCAAGCTGGTGCATGCGCGCGCGCGACGCCGCCGTCATGGCCGTCTCGGCGCCCGCAAAGAAGGCCGAGAACATCATGAGGACGAGCGTGACGCCGATCGAAAAAATCAGGTCCGATCCTGAAAGCTCGTGCGCTGGGATCAGAGATTCTTCCATGGGCTTTCAACTTCTCTTGGGTGATGAGCCTTGCGCGAGCGCGGTGCGCAGCAGGGTCCGCACGGCGCTTTCGTCGACGTCGCGCGCAACAAACGCACGCCCGACGCCGCGCGCCAACACGAACACCAGCTTGCCGCCGGACGCCTTCTTGTCCTGCCGCATAATTTCGATGAAGTCGTCTTCCGACGCGCCAAGTTCGGGCAAATCGGCAAACGACGCCGGCAGACCCGCCCGCGCGAACCATTGCCTCACGCGCGCGGCGTCCTCCACAGGCGACAAACCCAACTGCGCCGACAAGTCAAACGCCAGGCAGCACCCGGCGGCAACCGCCTCGCCATGCAGAACCTTGCCCGAGTACCCGGCACAAGCCTCGATCGCATGCGCAAACGTGTGCCCCAGATTGAGAAGCGCCCGCTGACCCGCCTCGCGCTCATCCGCCTCGACCACACGCGCCTTCATCCGGCACGAGGTCACGATCGCCTTCGTTCGCTCCGCGCCGGACGTACTCAAGATCGCATGCGTATTGTTCGCGACCCATTCAGCGAACGCCGCGTCGCCGATCAGCCCGTACTTCAAAATCTCCGCATATCCCGCGCGCATCTCGCGCACAGGCAACGTGTCCAGCACGGCGGTGTCCGCCAGCACCAGCGACGGCTGATGAAACAGCCCGACCAAATTCTTGCCCTGCGGCACATCGATCGCCGTCTTGCCGCCGACGGACGAATCCACCTGAGCCAGCAACGTCGTCGGCACCTGCACGTAATCGAGCCCGCGTTTCAAAATCCCCGCCGCAAACCCGGCTAAGTCCCCGATCACGCCGCCACCCAGCGCCACAATCAAATCGCCGCGTTCGATATTGGCGTCCAGCATCTGCCCGGTAAGCTGCTCCAAGACGCCAAAGCTCTTGCTCGCCTCGCCGGGCGGCAGCACCGACGCCTCGTGCGCGATGCCCGCCGTGTCCAGCGATTGGGTCAGCGTTCCAAGATGTCGCTTGGCCACGTTGTCGTCGCTGACGATGAACACCCGGCGCGCCCGCTTCAGCGCAGCGATCTCTCGCCCCGCATCGGCCAGCACGCCCGCTCCGACAACGATGTCATACGCACGACCCGCAAGGTCGACGCGCAGTCGCTCGACGCTCATGTGCCGGCCTTCACCCCAATCGCATGGAGTTGGGCGACGATCTGTTGAACGACCGTGTCATGCGGCCCGCCGTTCGAGTCCACCGTGATGTCGGCCTCGGCATAGACCGGATAGCGCTCGGCCATCAGCCGCTCCATCGTCCCGCGCGGGTCGTCGTTCTTGAGCAGCGGGCGTGTCGGGCGCTTTGTCACGCGCTCCATCAGCAAGTCGATGTTCGCGCGCAGCCAAACCGAAAGCCCCTGGGCCTTGATCAGCGCACGTGTCGTCGGATCCATGAAGGCGCCGCCGCCGGTCGCCAGCACGTGCCGCGGCCCGGCCAAAAGGCGGGCAATGACCTTGCGCTCGCCGTCGCGGAAGGCCGGCTCCCCGTAGCGCTCGAAGAAGTCGGAAATCGAACAACCGGCCGCGGTCTCAATCTCTTGATCCGCATCGTGGAAGGGCAGGCGCAAAACACTGGCAAGCCGCCGGCCCACCGTACTTTTCCCGGCACCCATCAAACCGACCAAAACAATCGACCGCTCAGCCATTGGCGATCCACAGTCTGGGGTTTCCGTCCGCTCTTGCACCTGCATATTGTCTATCCATCGGAATCAGCATGTACATGACTTGTCAGGTTGCTGCCAGTCGAACGGTCCCATCCGGCCCGGCGCAGAGAAGGACAACAGGGTGCGTCGCAGACGCCAATACCGCGATTTTGAACGCCCCGGCGGCCTGGTTCAGCTGGGGCGGCTGTTCGTCGCCGCCGTGATTCTTCTGGCGCTGGGCGCCGGTGGCCTGGCTTATTATGCCTCGACCCTGACGCCGGAGCGTCACAAGGTCGAAAAGGTTCTGCCCGATGACCGGTTCCCGCGTTAACGCCTTCCTCTGCGCCGTCCTTTTTTCGCTCTCTCCCCACCTGGCAGCGGCGGCCGACCCGCAGGGTTCCGGCCCGGCGACCGCGCCGCCACGCGGATTGGCGCCGCCGCCTGGAGCACCCACCGTCGAAGAGCCGGCGACACCCGCTGAACCGGGCGTCCCTGCCGAAGAGACGCTGCCCGACAAGTTCGGCGCACCTCAGGGCCCCCGCGTGACCATGACGGGTCTAAGCGCCATCGATCCGGCGGGCGCGGGCCTTATCAACAGCGGCAACGGCGGCTTTGCCGGAACGCTCTGGTCCGGCAGTGCGCGTAGCGCCGTCAGTGCGCGAATCGCGCAGCTTCCCGCCGCGCCGAACTCGCCGGCGATGCAAAGTCTGATGCGCCGTCTATTGCTCACGTCGGCACAACCGCCGGCGGGAACAGCGCCGCCCGACGAACCGTCGTTCTTGGCGCTGCGTTTGTCGAAAATTCTAGCGAACGGCTGGCTCGACGAGTCCGCGATGCTTGCCGCGCAAAGCGCGCGCGACGACTCTTTCGCGCGCCAGACGGCGGCCGAAGCGCTGCTGCTGCAAGGCCGCGACGGCGACGCCTGCAGCGATGCTACGGCGATGCGCCAATCGGCCAGCGATCCTTATTGGCTCAAGCTGCGTGTCCTTTGTTACCTGCAGGCGCAAGATACATCCGCGGCCACGCTGACGCTCGATGTGATGCGCGAGCGCGGCATCGAGGATGACGCCTTCTTCGCGCTCGCCGGCGCGCTCGCCGAAGGCGCGGCCGCGCCGCAAATCACCGCGCTGCCCAGGCCATCCGGTCTTCACCTGGCGTTGCTGCGCCACGCCAACAAGAGCGCACCGGCGAACCTGGCCGCATGGGTGCCGGCGACGGCCCTTCTGTCGCAATCAAACGATGTCGACGTTCGCCTGACGGCATCCGAACGCGCGGCAGCCGCTGGCCTATTGCCGGCAGATCAATTGCGCATGGCGTACGAGGCGGACACCTTCACGCCGGATCAACTCGACGATCCGGAGGAGTGGGCCCCAAAACTCTCACCCGCACGCGCCAACGCGCTGTACCTCCAATCGATCACGAAGCGCACGCTGCCCGCGGCACGCGCCGCCGCCTTCGCCGCCGCCCTGCAGCGTGCGGAATCGCAAAATCGCTTCGCTCTCTTTGCGCAAATGACCGACGAGCTTGCGCTCCAAATCCAGCCATCGCCGCAAACCGCATGGCTGGCGCCGTACATAGAGCGCGTCTTGCTGCAAAGCGGCCGCGACAAGGCGGTTGAGCAGTGGCTGATGACGCTCAACGCGCCGTCGGACGCGCCGACCGTGAACGCGATTCAAATCCACTTGGCCTTCGCCCGGCCCTCGACCGAAAACATTGCGCGCCTGCAGGGCGCGATGACCTGGCTGGGCGAGAACGCATTACAGCCGGGCGGCGCCAAAGACTGGCTGATGGACCGAGCGACACGCGAAATCCCGCTGCTCGAAGCGCTGGGTTATGTGATCCCGCCCGACGCACAGTGGGCGGCGTCTGCGACCACCGCCGGCGTGGTGCCGCAAGGACCGGCCGCCGAAGCGCTGATCGCGCTCACCCGCACCGCGCAGGACGGCCGCGTTGGCGAGACGGCGCTGAACGCGCTCGTGGCGTTGGGACAGGGCGGTCCCACGCGCGCGCAAGGTCAAACGGTGGCGCGCGTCGTGAAGGCGTTGATGGCGGTCGGGCTGCGCAACGAAGCGCGCGCGATCGCAACCGAAGCCGTCCTCGGCAGCCCCATCCGCTTGCGCAAATGAGCCGGCCGGACCTGCACCACCTCGAAACGTTTCTGGAAATGCTCAGCGCCGAACGCGGCGCCGCGATCCACACACTCGACGCTTACCGCCGCGACCTGCTGGATTACGCGGGCTTCCTGAAGAAGCGCAGCCGCTCGCTGACCAACGGATCGGCCGCCGACGTGCGCGGCTATCTCGAAACGCTCTCGTCGGCCGGACTGAAGGCCTCGACCCAAGCGCGCCGCCTCTCGGCGATGCGCCAACTCCACCGCTTCCTCGTCGACGAAGATATCCGCGCCGACGATCCGACCTCCGCGGTCGAGTCGCCAAAGCGCGCACGCCCGCTGCCCAAGGTCGTCACCGAAGCGCAGACCCAGTCGATCATCGACGCCGCGGCAAGTCTCGAAGGCCCCGAAGCCATCCGCCTTCTCTGCATCGTCGAACTGCTCTACGCATCGGGCTTGCGCGTCTCCGAACTCGTCTCGCTGCCGCTGGTCGCAGTATCAGGCGAGCGCCGCACGATCCTCGTCAAAGGCAAAGGCGGACGCGAACGCCTGGTGCCGCTGGGCGCACCTGCGCGTGAAGCGATCACCGCCTATCTCAAAGTCCGCGCCCGCTTCCTGCCCAAGCTTGAGCGCGCGCAGCGCTATCTCTTCCCCTCGCGCGGCGTTGAGGGCTACCTCACGCGCCGCCGCGTCGGACAACTGATGAAAGATCTGGCAGTCAAGGCAGGTGTCGATCCGCGCAAGCTCTCGCCGCACGTCCTGCGCCACGCCTTCGCCAGCCACCTGGTTGCGCACGGTGCAGACCTACGCAGCGTGCAGCAATTGCTGGGTCACGCCGACATCGCGACGACTCAGATCTACACCCACGTCCAGGACGAAAGATTAAGGAAGTTGGTCGCGGAAAAGCATCCCCTGGCGGTTCGGCGGAAACGTTGACTTAAGCCTGTCCGCAGGCCTAGCTTCCGCCCTCTTTTCCGAGGGGGCCCCACGTCGATGCGCGTCGCTCTGAGTACGGGGCTTGAGAGATGAGCTTCACCACTGTTGAGCGGCAGCCGCCGCGCCTCAATCGCTCGCAACTATTCTGTCCGGGCGTGCGTCCCGCGTTGTTCGAAAAGGCGGCGACCGGCGATGCCGACGTTATCTGCCTGGACCTCGAAGACAGCGTCGCCCCTGGCGACAAACCGCAAGCGCGCGCCAACGTCATCCAGGCGCTGAAGACGCAAAACTTCGGCACGAAGTCCATCTCCGTCCGCATCAACGGCCTCGACACGCAGTGGTGCTACCGCGACGTCGTCGACATCATGGAACAGGCGGGCGAACGCCTCGACCTCATCATGATCCCGAAGGTTGGCGTCCCCGCCGACGTCTACGCCATCGACATGCTGGTGTCGCAGATCGAGATGGCGGTCGGCCGCAAGAAGCCGGTGAAGTTCGAAGTCATCATCGAAAGCGTCCACGGCCTCAACAACTGCGAAGCGATCGCAGGCTCCTCGAAGCGCCTTGAGTCGCTCCATTTCGGCTCGGCCGACTACGCAGCCTCCGCCGGCATGCGCACAACCAACATCGGCGGCTCGAACCGCGACTACGCCGTGCTGACCGACGCCGACATCAACGGCAAGCGCGACACGCACTGGTCCGATCTCTGGCACTATTCGGCCTTCCGCATGGTCGCGGCAGCGCGCGCGCATGGATTGCGCCCCATTGACGGCCCCTTCGGCGACTACTCCGACGAAGCGGGCTTTATCGCGCAGGCCAAACGCTCCGCCGTCCTCGGCTGCGAAGGTAAGTGGGCGATCCACCCCAGCCAAGTCGCACCCGCGAACCAGGTCTTCACACCGCCCGCCGACGAAGTCGAACGCGCTGAAGCGATCCTCGCGGCCATGAAAGACGGCGCGGCAAAAGGCATGGGCGCCGTTGCGCTGAAAGGCAAGTTGATCGACCTGGCTTCCATCCGCCAAGCGGAGGTGATCGTCGGTCAGATGCGCATGATCCGCGAGCGAACGAAGGGCTAGGCAGCAACCCCTGCTGCGATAACCTCGATGGAAGCAACCGCCCCCGACGACAAAGTGAAAGCCGCGCGCCATCGCGTGCTGGCGATGGCGGCATTGGGCGTCGTCTTCGGCGACATCGGCACAAGCCCGCTCTACATGATGCGCGAGACGCTGGGGACGACCGGTGGTCTTCAGCTGAACGAGCAGTCGGTCTTCGGCGTCTTATCGCTGGCGTTCTGGTCGCTGATGATCATCGTCTCGATCAAGTACTGCATCTTCATCATGCGCGCCGACAACAAGGGCGAAGGCGGCGTGCTCTCGTTGGCCTCGCTCGCTCTGCGCGCCGGCCACTCCACGCCGCGCCGCCGCCGTCTCATCTCGTTCCTGGCGCTAACGGGCTTGGCGCTCTTCTACGGCGATGCGCTGATCACGCCGTCCGTGTCGGTCCTGTCCGCAGTCGAAGGCCTTTCGGTTGCGACCGATGCGTTCGACAGTTTCGTCGTGCCCATCGCGACTATCATTTTGATAATGCTGTTCCTGTTCCAAAGTCGCGGCACCCACGGCGTCGGCCGTCTCTTTGGCCCGATCATGGCGCTCTGGTTCTTTGTGCTCGGGCTTCTCGGTTTCATCGAGATTTTTGAACGCCCCGACGTCCTCATGGCGATCATCCCGTTCTACGCCGTGGACCTCATCGTTGCGCATCCGTGGACCGCGTTTGTCGCGATGGGCTCGGTCGTGTTATGCGTGACCGGCGCCGAAGCGCTGTACGCCGACATGGGCCACTTCGGCAAAGGCCCGATCCGCACGGCGTGGATGGCGGTCGCAGGCTGCCTCGTCCTGAACTATTTCGGCCAAGGCGCCCTGCTACTCGCCGATCCCAGCGCCCTCGATAACCCCTTCTACAAACTCGCCCCCGATTGGGCGCTCTATCCGATGGTGGCGCTTGCCACCTGCGCCACGGTAATCGCCTCGCAAGCCGTCATCTCGGGCGTCTTCTCATTGACGCGTCAGGCGATCCAGCTCGGCTATCTGCCGCGCATGGATATCCGCCACACCTCGGCGACCGAGATGGGCCAGATCTACATCCCTCAGATCAACTGGCTCTTGATGGCTGGCGTCGCCGCCATCGTCATCACCTTCGGCTCGTCCAGCGCCCTGACCCACGCCTACGGCCTCGCCGTCACCGGCGCGATGACCATCGACACCATCCTGGGCGCGATCGTCGCGCGCTGGCTGTGGGGATGGAATCGCTGGCTGACCTACGGCGTCTTTGGCGCCTTCTTCATTGTCGACTTCACGTTCTTCGCGTCGAACACGCTGAAGATCCCGACCGGCGGCTGGTTCCCGATCGTCGCCGCCATCGGATGCCTGATGGCCTTCCGCATCTGGAACCGCGGCCGCGAAATCCTGCTGTCCAAACTCTACCGCGA
>JAEUMM010000064.1 GCA_016792645.1 Alphaproteobacteria bacterium
CGCCGATCCCGATCACCATCACGAAGTTGGAGATGACGGCGAAGCCCGCTGGTCTTCGCCCACAGCTGCGCCGGGAACACGACAACGGCCGCGTGATGCTGCTCAAGGTCAAGCATCCGCCGGTCCACTTCTACCGCTATCTCTATCAAACCGTCGGCCGCGATCACGTCTGGGTCGAACGCACGCGCATGAAAGACGAAGCGCTCGCCACGATCGTGCAGGACAAAAACGTCGACATCTACGTCCTCTATTGCGAAGGCGCGCCAGCCGGTTACGCCGAACTCGACTTTCGCAATATGCCGAACGCCGAGCTCGCCTATTTCGGCCTCATCCCGGACTTCATCGGCCGCGGCCTAGGCGGCTTTCTGCTCGCGACCGCGATCGACATCGCATGGTCGAAGCCGATCGAGCGCCTTTGGGTTCACACCAACACGCTCGACCACCCGCGCGCCCTGCCGCTCTATCAACAGCTGGGCTTCGTCCCTTACGCGCAGGAAAAGACGCAGATCGTCCCGCTTTAGACCGTCATTTCGCGTCTTTGTTCAGCACGGCGGACGCCAACGACGGCGCCCCCTCAAACGCCCCATACCAGCCCAGCAGCAGCTTCCCCGCATCCGTCGACACCATGACGACGCCGTCGATGCAATTGGCGCCCGGATCGTTCTTCACCGTCTCTTGATAGATCACATACCCGGACTTCGCCGTGCCCAGTCGCGACAGTGTGCCCGCGCACTTCAGCGTCGGATAAGTCGTCGTACCCTTGGCGCCATTGAGCGTTACCATCATCGGATAGCGCGTCTCGCGGTCGTTATCGACCTGCCGCATCTCGCCCGTCCACGAACCGTTGACCGACGCAGGCTGGTCGCCTGCGGACGCGCTGAAGAACCCTGCAAGGAGGATCGAAAGCGAAATATAGGCGAACAACCGCATGTGCGATTCCCTCATCTGTTGAATTGCGGCGACATTACTCAGACGCCGACGCCGCGCAACGCCGTGCAGCGCGCATACACGCGAGCCAATTCAAATGCTCGAACTTGCAACGCTTCGTTGAACCTGCACATCTTGAACCAATGCGCGCGGTCGCGGGTGCCGGATCGCGCCTTGCGTTGGGGGAATTTGGTGACACCGGAAGCGATCTTCCAGACGCTGCTCGAGGGCGCCGTCGCATTCGGCTGGAACTGGCTTTGGCTACTGCTGCTGATCCCGATCTTCTTCGTCCTGGAGCTGCTCTCCGGCGCACGTGGCGCCGTCAGAGCGCGCGAGCGCGCGGCACAAACGCGTCGCGACAAGCTCGCGAAGGTTCAATCCCGCCGCCGCACCCGCGTCATCGCCATCGTTCACCGCGAGGAAATCATTCCGGGCTTCGGCTTCCCCGTCCGCGGCTTCATACGACAAGACGACGCGGAACAAGTGCTGGCCGCGATCCGTGCGACCGCGCCGACAAAGCCGCTCGACATCATCCTCCACACGCCGGGCGGCCTGGTACTTCACGCGTTGCAGATCGCGCGCGCCATCAAGGCCCACCCGGCGCGTAAGACCGTCTTCGTGCCCCACCTCGCCATGTCCGGCGGCACATTGATCGCTCTCGCCGCCGACGAAATCGTCATGAGCGACCACGCCGTGCTCGGCCCGATCGACCCTCAAATCGGCGGCGCCCCGGCCGCCTCGTGGGTGAAGGTCGCGCGCGAAAAGCCGATCGCGGCGGTGCAAGACGAAACGCTTCTCCTTGCCGACATGAGCCAGAAAGTGCTCGACCAAATGCGCAAGCAGGCCTGTGAGCTCATGCAGGGAAACTACTCGCACGACGGCAGTTGCGCCGTCTCCGACCTTCTCGCCAGCGGCAAGTGGACTCACGACTATCCGATCACCGTCCCGGAGGCGAAGGAGCTAGGCCTGCACGTCACGACCGACATGCCCGCCGACGTGATCGAACTGACCACCCAACTCGCCGCCAGCAATATTCGCCAACCCAGCGTCCACTACACGCCGGGCAAGCTCTGATCAGCCGGCCTTCCCGAACCGCTGCGCGTTGCGCGCCCGGGCCTTGGCGGCCTCGACGGCGCGATCGCGCGACGGCGAGGTCGTTACCAGCGAGTCCACCAGTTCGCGCGACACGCGAAACACCTCGTCCACGGCATGATTGAAGGCCGCCTCGTTCGTCCGCGAAGGAGCGTTGAACCCGCTCAGCTTCCGGACAAATTGCAGACACGCCGCACGCACTTCCTCGTCGGTCGCCGGCGGATCGAAATTGAACAGCGTTTTGATATTCCGGCACATCGCCTCACCCTTCAATCACCCCATTGAAACTGCCACCGGCCATGCGCTTGGCGTTGAACTTCGCCACCGGCAAGGCAACGCCATCGACGTACATGACCGCTCCTAGTCTTCGATGGCCGCGTACGACTGCGTCCAGAAGTCGACGCACACGTCGGGCGGCACCGGCGATGTCCACATATGCTGCGTCAGCAGAATTGTGACCATGTCCTCGGTCGGATCGCAACGCCAAGACGTGCCGAGACCGCCGTCCCATCCGTACTGACCCACGGGTTCCGCCGGATTCACCCGCCGCGTCGCCATCGCCACACCGAAGCCCCAGCCGTGACTGTCGAAGTAATCCTCCACCATGCCCGGCGTCGACCTCTGATCCGATGTCAGCTGATCGCTGATCATCGCCTCGATCGAGGGCCGCGACACGATACGCACGCCGCCAAGCGCGCCTTTGCCAAGCATCATGCGGCTAAACGCCAGGAAGTCGTCGGCCGTCGAAACCAGACCGCTGCCGCCCGACGGAAAAGCCGGCGGCTTGCTCCACCGGCCGCCCTTCGCCTCGTCAAATACCTCGAGCTCGCCGGTCTGAAAATTCGTCCAATACGATGTCGCGAGCCGGTCGATCTTGGACGGCGGCACGAAGAACCCTGTATCCTTCATGCCAAGCGGTCCGAACACGCGCTCCTGCAGGAACGCATCGAACGATTGTCCCGCAGCGCGCGCGATCAGAACGCCAAGCACATCCGATCCTGTGTGGTAGAGCCACCGCGCGCCCGGCTGATAAGCCAGCGGCAACGATCCCAGGCGCCTCATATACTCGTCCGGCTCCATGGTAGGTGCGTTCGGACCTGGCGCCAGCCCGGCCTGCGCAGTCGCTAACGTATAAGGCGCGTCCGCCGACGTCATCACAAAGCCATAGCCCAACCGGAATGTCAGCAGATCCCGCACGGTGATCGCGCGGCGCGCAGGCACCGTCTCGTCAATCGGCCCATCGACATTCTTCATCACCCGCCGGTCCGCGAGTTCGGGCAGCAAACGGTCCACCGGCTCATCAAGCTTCAGCTTACCGTCCTCGATCAGCATCAGCGTCGCGATCGCGGCCACCGGCTTAGTCATCGACGACATGCGAAAGATCGTATCGCGCCTCATCGCCGCACCGCCGATGCTGAGCGAACCGATCGCATCCACATGTGTCTCCCCGCGCCTGCTGACAAGCGTCACCAGACCCGGCATCTCGCCGCGCTGCACATAGCCGGCCATCACGTCGTGCATACGGTTCAACCGCGACTTAGACAGCCCGCTCATGGGGTCGCTTCCGCAGGCGGCGCCGGTGGCTTTGCCATTGCCGGACCGTTGAATTCGGTTTCGATTTCGATCGTCACGTCATCTCCGACCCCCATTGTCGATCCGGGCGGCGGCAAACCCTCCGAAACACCGAATTCCGATCGCTTCAGCACCCCGCGCGCAGAGAATCCGACGCGCGCCGCCGGGTCATACGGATGTCCGGCATAGCCCCCGTTGAACGTTGCATCGAGCGTCACCGGTCGCGTCACGCCGCGCAAGGTGAGATCCCCTGTAATTTTCGCGCTGTTCGAGCCTGTCAACTCCACCTTCGTCGAGCGGAACGTGATCGTCGGAAAGGCCGCCGCGTTCAACCACTTATCGGAAAGCAGCGTGTCGACAAACCCCGCCGGCGGCGCGATGAGAGAAAGCGAGCGCGTTTCGATCGTTGCAGCAAGGCTCGATTTCGCCGGATCCTTGGTGTCGAGATTGAGCGAACCATCCACGCCTGCAAAGTGCGCCGTGTAGTTCGAAAACCCGATGTGATCGACCCGGAACACGACGCTCGTGTGCGTCTTGTCGATCTTATACTCACCTGAAGGCGCTTCGGTTGCCGCCGGCGTTATCGGTCCCCTGATCCGCGCCGCATCCGCATCGCCGCTCGACTGGTCGTTCTTGTTCGATTGATCCTCGGACGGCGAGCAGCCGGCCGCGAGCGCCGCAATCGCGCACGCCGCAAGAAAACGTCTCATCTGAAGTCTCCTATTGTGCCAAATGATCGTCGAGGCGGTCGAACGCGCTCGACCATCCGTACGAGTGACCGTCGCGCTCGCCCACCGAGACGAAAGGCGCGTGCCGGAACGTCATCTGCGTTTTGCTCCCGCGGTCTTCGAATTCGATGGTGACCAAGTTCTCGATTCCCCGCTCGCCTTCCTCCTCCCAGACGAACGTGAACACGAGCCGATTGGGCTCGCTCACTTCCTGGAACACGCCGTGCTGCCACAACGCGCGCCCGTTCTCCACGCCGGTCAGGCAGATGCGCCATTTGCCGCCCACGCGGACATCCATGTCCATCGCGGTGGCTGGATACTGCCGTGGCCCCCACCATGCGATTGCACGCGAAGGATCCGTCCACGCCTTCCACACCAGATCGCGCGGTGCGTCGAACATACGGGTAAGGATAAGCTCGCGCCCGGCGGTGACGCGCGTCGAAGTCTTGGACCTGTTCATGGCAGAACCCTGATCCGATCTGTTGAACGTGTCCGACATTTGCCCGCCCTCCGCCATCGCGTCGAGAGAAATGCCGCGTCACATCTGATTTCGAGCATTGCGTGAATCTCCTCCCGGCCACAAACTCACTTCAACACGGCCCTTCGCCTGTCACGATTTGTGAACGGGCTTGCCCCTCTTGGCGACGCGACCCTTCGCCTGAACCTCGCGCAAGTAATCCTCCAACCGATCGAAGCTCTGCTCCCAGTACCGTCGGTAAGTCTCGATCCACGACGCCGCGTCCTTCAGCGGCGCTGCCTTCAGTTTGCACGGCCGCCACTGCGCCTCGCGCCCGCGCGTGATGAGTTGCGCCTTTTCCAAAACCTTCAGATGCTTCGACACCGCCGGAAGGCTCATATCGAACGGCTCGGCCAGTTCGTTGACCGTAGCCTCGCCGAGAGCGAGCCGCGCCAAGATCGCTCGTCGCGTCGGATCGGCCAGCGCCGAGAACGTTGCCGAAAGACGGTCGCTCATGTCGATTCACCTCTGCAGATGGTTGGATGCCCGATGCCCCTGCAAGCCGCCGCCGCTGCCTGGATTCAGTGGGGCTTGCCTCATACACAACCACTCGGTTAATTACCTAAGCGGCTAATTAAAACCGTGATTGCCGGTTGTCAATCCATCCTCGAAGACTTCTCCCGACCCATGCGCGGTGTCGGGAAATGTGGCAGCAGTGATTATCGCCGGCTGTGTCTTGAAGGCCGGCCCGCTTGAACTACGTCGCGGTTCACTTCACAACGTCGCCCAAGCGACCAGGACCAATCCAATGACCGCCACCAACGAAAGAGGCAGCGTTCGAGAACTCCGCCGCACGCCGCAAAACGCGTCGCGCGAAAGCGAAGTTGCCGCACGCCCGGCCGATACGCCGGCCATCGTTTCGATCAAGGACTTGACCAAGACTTACGCCAGCGGGCTGCAGGCGTTGAAACCGATCAATCTGGACATCAAGCGCGGCGAAATCTTCGCGTTGCTCGGCCCGAACGGCGCCGGAAAGACGACGCTGATCTCCATCATCTGCGGCATCGTAAACCCGACATCGGGCAGCGTAATCGCCGACGGCCACGACATTCTGAGCGACTATCGCGAAGCGCGCGCAAAGATCGGCCTCGTTCCGCAGGAACTGACGACCGACCGCTGGGAAACGGTCTGGAACACGACATCGTTCAGCCGCGGCCTGTTCGGTCGTCCGCGCAATCCGGCGTATCTGGAAAAAGTGCTTCGCGACCTCTCGCTCTGGGACAAGCGAAAGGACCAGCTCCAAACGCTCTCCGGCGGCATGAAGCGCCGCGTGATGATCGCCAAGGCGCTCGCGCACGAGCCGACGATCTTGTTCCTTGACGAACCTTCCGCCGGCGTCGATGTCGAACTTCGCCGCGACATGTGGCAGCTGGTCCGCCGCCTGCGCGACAGCGGCGTCACGATCATTCTGACCACCCACTACATCGACGAAGCGGAAGAGATGGCCGACCGCATCGGCGTGATCAACAAGGGCGAACTCATTCTCGTCGAGAACAAAGCAACCTTGATGAAGAAGCTCGGCAAGAAGCAACTCACACTACACCTCGCCGAACCGATGGCGCAGGTACCGTCCGAGCTCGCGGAGTACAATCTGACGCTGAAGAACGACGGCTACGAACTCGAATATGTCTTCGACGCCAATGCGGAGCACAAAGGCATAGCCGCCCTCTTGCGCCGGATGTCGGATCTCAGCCTTACCTACAAAGACCTCAACACCAGCCAAAGCTCGCTCGAAGACATCTTCGTCAGCCTGGTCACAGACCGCACCGGAAAAAAGTCATGATCGTCCCCGCCTTCAATCATCACGCCGTCTGGGCGATCTACAAGTCCGAACTAAGCCGCGCATTGCGCACCGTTTGGCAGAGCCTCATCACGCCCGTCATCACGACGTCGCTTTACTTCGTCGTCTTTGGCACCGCGATCGGATCGCGCATGGGCGAAGTCGGCGGCGTCGAATACGGCGCTTTCATCGTGCCAGGCCTCATCATGCTGACGCTCTTCACGGAGAGCATCTTCAATGCCGCCTTCGGTATCTATTTTCCGAAGTTCACCGGAACGATCTACGAGGTTCTCTCGGCGCCCGTCTCGCATTTCGAGATCGTTCTGGCCTATGTCGGCGCGGCCGCGACGAAATCTGTGGTTCTGGGATTGGTGATCCTAGCCACGGCGTCCTTCTTCGTTGACCTGCCGATCCACCACCCCGTCGCAATGTTGGCGTTCCTGGTCTTGATCGCAACCAGTTTCTGCCTCTTCGGCTTCATCATCGGCATAGCGTCGAACAACTTCGAGCAGATGCAGATCATCCCGATGCTTGTGGTGACGCCACTCACCTTCCTTGGCGGCGCGTTCTATTCGATCGACATGCTGCCCGGTGTCTGGCGCGACATCGCCTATTTCAACCCGGTCGTCTATCTGATCTCCGGTTTCCGTTGGAGCTTCTTCTCCAAGGGCGACGTCGACGTCGAAATCAGTCTGCTCGCGACCTTCGCGTTCCTGCTGATCTGTCTCGCGATCGTCGGCTGGATCTTTAAAACCGGCTATCGCCTCAAGACGTAGGCGGCCCTACCCCTCTCCCGCCAATAGCTCGATCAAGAACGTGACCAGAGCAAACGCCGTGAACACGACAATCGAGGCGATCGCCACGTACACGACGATCATCGCATTGTAGTTCAACGCCGCCATCAGCGACCACGTCTCCGGCATCGATGCTGCCATCGCGCCGGTCAACGCCAAACCCCAGGGCAGACCGAACAACACCGGACTCATCGCCGCCAAGCGAGCACCTGCCAGCGACAAGCGCTCGGCCCTGAGCGGTGGCTGCGGAAGCGACAGATCGACAGCGGCCTTCGCCGAAAGCAAGACGACGGCGAACAACTCCGACCCCAGCCCCCAGTCGATCGGACGCGTTGCGGCCGCCGCGGTGAAAGCCGCCGCCAGGCCGACGGCATAGCCAAGATAGTGTCGCCAAAGCCGCGAGCCGAACCCCATTTCCTCGCCCGCACCGCGCACGCGCGCCATGGCGCCCGCAAGGTATCGCCAGCGGTAGGCGCTGTAGATTAACGCCCCTGCTACGGCAACGGGGATAAGCGCGATGTAACGAGGCTCGCCCTTGTTCAGCACCACGTACATGAGCAGCACGCCGACCATCGGAACGCCGAACCCAAGCGCCTGCTCGCCGATAGCGCGCCAAACAGAGGGCACCGGAAAGCGCGGCTCGACGCCGATCCATGACGGCAACGCGACGAAAGCGAGAAGCGCCACGACCGGAAGCGCAACGAACGCCGGATCACGCTGAACAATCGCCGCCACGAACGCCGCGACAGCAACGATGCCCATCGCGACGGGCGCACGCTTGCGTCTGAGGTCGTAAAGCCCGTGCTCGCGCGCGGACGGCATATCGCTCATCGGCACCCGACACCTCCCCGAGCGCAATGTGGCGCGGAACCGGCCGAAGGCGCAACGCCTCCCGGATCAGGCGTAGCCCAAAATACCGCGAAGGCCGGGCGCAGCGTAGTCGACCAGCCGTTTTTGCTGCTCCGGAAGCGTATCTGGGATCTCGAACGGCAGACCCGTCAGATTCTCGCGCGCCGTGCCTGAATACTTCCGGTCCGCGCCGATGCGCACGCGCGCCCGCCAATCGGCAGGCTTCGCGATGCCACAGACATCAAACAACCGTGCGAAATACGCCTCGGCCTCCGGCGTATCGAGCTTGCGCAGATGCGCGACCAAGTCCTCATACTTCAGAACCGCCGCATCGGTGCCCAGCCACGCCACGGCGTTGAAGGTGTAAATCTCCACCATCGGCGGCGCCTTCTGATAGATGCCGACGATCATGAGGTTGAGCAGCTCCTCGACCGAGATCGCTCCGCTCTTCAGATGCTCGACGTTGCCTTTGAACTCATCCGACAGAAAGAACCGTGCCCGCGCCAACACCCAATCATACGGATCGCGCACCAGCACGATCTTCCGCACGCCCTTCAACTCGAACACCGACATATCCGAAAACAGCAGGTGTCCCCAGCTCATGTAGCTCATGCGCGCATCGAACGCGCGCAAATGCTGTTTGAGATTTGGCCACTGGATCGCCTGATCCATGTATTGCTGCTCGACCGGCACGAACATGCGCACGATGTTGCGCAGAAGATGCGACCCGCTCTTGGGCACGCTGTTCAGGAACACCGGCGCGTTGAGCCGAACCTGGGCGAACTTCACGTTCTCCTCGTTCAGCGTGTCGGGCGCCATTTTGATGACGGGCATTGACGATCCTGGGGCTCTGCAAAGCCGATACTAAGCCGCACGCCCTAGCTCGCCAATGAGAAAGGGCGGCGGATCGCGCCGCCGCCCTTCGTTAAGCTGAACGCCCGAAGCTTAGAACTTCTTCGAGACCGAGATGAACGCCCGTCGGCCGATGTAGTCGTAGTTCGAGGTAAACGGCGCCTTGCCGACCGTGGTGATTTCCGAGAGGTTGGCCGACGACACGCTCGGCGGCTCTTCATCGAAGAGGTTGGCGATACCGAGCGTGATGCGCATGTCTTCCCCGAACTCTTTCGTGACCGAAGCCGAATGGTACATCCGCGACTCCGCGATCAGATCGCGGCAGGTCGGACCGCTGAAGATCACGCTGTTCGGACACGTCGTGCCGTTGGCGTCGATAAAGTCCGAGATGTCGCTCGTGTGCTGGATCGCTTCGATCGCCCAGAACACGCTCCACTCGCCCTTCGTCCACTCGAACTGGAAGTCACCGACCCAGATCGGTTCGCCGTCTTCACCATTGTTCGATACTTCGGTACCTTCGAACAAGGCAACCGTGTCTTCGAACTGCCAGGTCATCTGCGATAGGAACCTCAAATCGCCCCATTCGCCGGGCAGTTCCTGGCGAGCTTCGACGGTCACGTCGACGCCGCGGTTCGTTTGGTTGTTGATGTTGATGAAGCTGTCACGCACTTCGTCAATGGTGAACGGATCGGTCGGCGTGCCGCGCGTGAACAAGGCGCACAGCGGATCGTTCGGGAAGAAGTCCGACGCGTAGCATCCGCTGACGATATTCCCGGCACCCAGCTGAGCGATTTCGCCTTGGACTTCTATTTCGAAGTAGTCGACGGCAATGCTCAACCGCGTCCCTTCCGGCAGGAACTCGTTGGGCGTCAACACGACGCTCACGCTCTTGGCAACCGAGGTTTCGGGTTTCAACACGCCCAAACCGCCGCCGGTGACGATTGTCGCCGTAATGGCGCCGCCCGTGTAGTTGTTCGGAATGCCGTCGGCCGCACAGTTGTCGGCAAACTGCTGCGAGATCGTACCGTCGGTCAACGCGTTGCCCCACTGAATACAGGGGTCGATCGCACGTTGCGACAGGAAGCTCGTCTGATCCGCAAGGAACAGTTCGAACAGCTGTGGCGCGCGGAACGACGTGCCGTACGTGCCGCGGAAGCGCAACCAATCATTGACCTGCCAGTTGGCGCCGATCTTGTACGTCTCGTCGCCGTCGCCCACCGTGTCCACTTCCGTGTAGCGGCCGGAAAGACGAACGTTGAACGACTTGGCGAACGGAGCGTCGACCAAGAGCGGAATGTCGCCTTCGGCGAAGAACTCCGTGGTCGTGCTCTCGCCCGCCGTTATGCCGGCGCCCGACAAGCCCCAACTGTTGTTGGCAAGCGTCACTGCGCCCGGTGTGTCGTTGATCTCGTCGTTACGCCATGCGGCGCCCAAAGCGACATCTACCGAACCGGCCCAGATTTCAAACAGCGAACCGGTCACCGACGCTTCGGCCGACATCTGCGTGTACTTGGTGTTGCCCGTCTCTTCGTCGAACAAGAACGCCCGCTGCTCCGGCGTAAAGTTGCCGGCCAGAACCTGCGGATCGGTCCAGTTGATGTCGATGCAAGGACGACCGCTGATCGGCAGATTGGTACCGACGCACGATGAGGTGCGGAAGTCCTGACTGTCGATGGCTTCCTGGAGCACCACCTGCTGGTAGTAGTCGCCGTCGGAGCGGCTGTACTGCCCATAGGCTTCCCACGACCAACCCGCCAAGAAGCCGCCGAAGTCGCCCTTCGCGCCGGCCATGCCGCGGTAGTAGTCAACCTTCTGTCCGCTGTCGAACCAGTCGGTGATTACGGTGGGGCTGAGCAGATAGTCCCCCGTCCAGCCGACTGCAAACGGATCGCCCGTCGACGGATCGCCGAAGAAGATACCCGGGAGTGTCGAATCCGACGTAAACCCAAACTGCCAGAACTGACGCGCACCGTTCTGGTAAGTCTCGCGCTTGTTGTAGATAGCTTCGGCGAACACCTCGATCGCGTCCGTGATTTGGTACGAACCGTCAACGAACACCGTGTAGCGCTCGGTCTCCGGAATGAACGTCGCGTCACGCACAAAGGGATGCGTCGCGTTCTCAACGCCGTAGGACGGTCCGTCGTAACCCACGCCAAAGAACCCGGCAGGCGTCCCAAGCTGGAAGGGATCCAACGGCGCCGCGAGTGGCGGAATGTAATTCTGCAGATTGTCGCCCGGATAGTTGAACTGCATCCGCCGAATCGGCCGGCCGTTCGAACCCGTCGTGTTCGACGGATTGGCGCTGTAGATATAGCTGTAGTCATACAGCCATACATGCCCCCACAGCAGATCGCGGCAGGTCGCCGCGCCCGTGCGCGGGTCGATACGGTCGATGCGTTGACCGCCCTGGCTGAAGACATAGTCCTCGGCGCAATCCAAATAATCCCGATCGCCGATCTTGAGCTCGTGCCGCTTGTAGTAGTCCACCGACGCTTGGATGTGGCCGCCGTCGAACGTCATGCCCCACAGAGCGTTGTACCGTTCTTCTTCGCCGCCCGATTCAAACGGGGCGCCGTAGAAACCGCTCGCCTCGATCCCATCGGTATCGCGTTTGGTGATGATGTTGACCACGCCGGCGACGGCATCTGAACCATACACCGACGATGCGCCGTCCTTCAGGATCTCGATGGATTCAATCATGGACTGCGGGATGACGTTCAAGTCGAAGGGACCCACGGCGCCGCGTACGCCTGCAGGCCCTGCCCGACGGCCATTGAGCAGAACCAGCGTGCGCTCGGCGCCGAGACCGCGCAGCGAGATCGTCTGCGTACCAGGCCCACCGTTGGTGACGAACGCTGAAGACACCGCGGAAGTGATTTGCGCCGAACCCTTGGCGACCGACGACGACTGGATGGTGGATGCCGTATCGATACTGCCGCGCTTCTCGGCCTTGTCTGGATCGACGATCTGGACCGGCGACGGGCTCGTGAATTCGTTCTTCTTCAGACGCGTCCCGGTAACGGTCACCTTTTCGACCGGCTTATCAGTCTCTTCAGCCGGCGGCGGCGTGTCTTGCGCCGCCGCGACCGACGCGCCAACGGACATCGCGACCGCCGAGACGCTGGTCATCAGAATAGCGCGCCATCCGGCACGTTCCGTAATGCTGCTCATATTGCCCCCATCCGCGCCTCAATTAAGAAGGCGCCCAAAACGCACGACCCCCGCGAAGACCAGCCGGCCTTACCCGCGAACTCCTTGTTGCTTCCCCTTCGCCTCCGGTAACCGTCCCCGCGGTCACCGATATGCGCTCCAAGTTCGCAACTTGTGCAAAGATCGTAATAATGGCTGCAACCACCGGTCAATATAACCGGTCCGGACCGATGCAGTTTGTTACACTTTTCTCAACAATCCGGCCGTTGAGCGGCGCGCGCGCTACAGTCCAGATGCGCGTCAAACAGGCAGGTTAGAACAAAACAGGATCGCCGATCCGCCCACCGAGAGCAACCGAGGGAGCGGTCTCCGCGTTTGGCTTCCGCCTATTCGCCCTGAATCGAATCGCCAATCATCCGGCTTGCTTGCGCGCTGAGATTGGCGTCCGCATCGTAGACCTGCACGGGCAATTGCAGGAACGCCGCGCTGAGCTTGCCCGTCGACGCAAGTAGTCGGTAGATCGCCACCGCCTCATCGCGATCGCTTCCGATGAGCAGCCGGCGCGTGCCCAATGCGGCCTGGCGCAGCCCCAGCAGATCCGTCATCGATCGGTGCAACTGAGGGTCGGCCATTTCCTTGCGCAGCCCTTCAAACGCACGCTGCACGCTCGCAGCCTGCATCTTGTTGACCGTTCTGATCGCGCGTATCGAGACCAGATCGTACCAAGCGCGCACCGCATCCCGTGTGATCTGTCGCTGACTGCTCGCGATGTTCAACCGTGCCCGGTTGTTTCGCTCGCGCGCCGCCCGGATCTCAGACCACTCGGCTCCGGTGTTGAAGATGGGTATGACAAGCTCGGCGCTGACCGACGCCTCGCGCGTGATTGACGTCGGGTCGAACTCTTCACCGCTTGTTCCCAGGCGCGCCGTGAGTTCGGCTGTCGGCAACAGTTCTGCATACGCCGCCGAAACGGCGTGGCGCGTTTCCTCTTCTTCGGCGCGAGCCTCATCAAGCTCGGGCACGTGCCCCTGCACCGCGGCTTCGACCTCTTCCAGGGACGCGGGCGCCGCCGGCAGTTCCTCCGGCATCGCAATGGCAGCGCGCAGCCGCTCGCCCTTTGCGTCGAGGCACGCATTGATCCGCCGGTCGTTCTCCGGCGCCGCTGCCAACGCCGGAACGCTGCCCACGACCTGCTCATAGGCACGCCAGCTGTCCCGCAGATCGGCGAGATTCGCGATACATTGCGCGCGCGCGGCCTCTAACGCCGCGACGGTTTGATCGACGTCACTGTCAGTCGCCAGCTTGCGCTCCTGCCGTTCGCGCACATCCTTGAGTAAGTCCTGCAAGAGCAACAAGTCTTGGCGCACGAGGTCCAGCACGGCCTCGTTCCGCGCCACATCGACGAAGACCGTCACCGCCTCAAGCAAGACGCGCTGCTCTCTCATACGCAGCCGCGCACGCGCGCCGCGCACGCGCGCCAACGCGCTGCGCTTCTCCGCAGCGTTGCGCCCGCCGGTGAACAGCGGTTGCGTTGCCACCAAGTCAGCCGACCAAGACTGTGTTCGGTAGTCGAACTTTCCGCTTTTCTTCTTCACGGACTCCGACACGCGTTCGACCTCGCCCTCGATCGATACCGACGGCCGCCATTTCGCATTCGCCCGCGACACGCCCTCATCGACCTCTCGCAGCCGCGCACGCTCCGCCGCCAAATCGGGATTGGTCTGATAGGTATGGGTCAGCGCTTCGAGCAGCGTCTCGGCATGCGCTCCGGCCGCACCCGTCAACAGGGCCGCAAGCACCACCCCCACGCGCGCGCCACTGCGAAGTCCCACGCGCATCATGTCCCCCAAAGTGTTCTCGTTGGGGCCGACCGTAGCGACGAGCCTTGTTACAGATGCAGACCGGAATGTAACGGCGCTTACCGAATGCTGTGGGCCTCGGTTCCCACAACACCACTGCTAGCGGCAACTCAACTCAGAGTCGCACCCCGTGATATATGCGCCACAAGCGCGATTAGGGATCACCACGAAAAACGCGCGCCCACCGAAAGACTCTGGATCGACCGGTCCCGGCTCAACGCAAGATCATAGTCCACATAGAGCACCGCCCGCGACGACACGGGCACGTTAAGTCCGATGCCGCCAAGCAAACTGTCGCGCGAGAAGCGCTGGCCCCGCACGTTGAACGGATTGCCCGGCAACACCTGCAGCGCCGCACGGAACTGCGCTTGATCGTCCAGATATTCGTGCGCCCATAGAATGCGCGCCTCCGGCACGATCTTGCGACCGCTCTCGAGCAGGTCGAGCGGATAGGCGACACGCGTACCCACAATGCTCTTCAGCGAGCGGTGCGAGGCGCCCTCGACGTTGAGCAGGGTGGCCAGTGCCGTGCCGTCCTCGGCGTACGCGTCCGTGTCCAAGCCCGTAAACGTCAACGCCACGATGGGTTCGACGCGCAGCACGTCGAACTCGAACACCTTACCCGCCTCCAAATAGGCGGACACCGTCATGCCGTCGTAAGACCCATGCGCCGTGCCGCCAAACGGAAAGCGATAGGTGTCGAAGTCGTGGAAGATGATCGACGCGTTGCCGTTCAGGCAAAAATCGGCATCGCCATAGGAGAAATAACCGCCGATCTCAAAGCTCTGCACGTCGGCCGTATCGACGCGCTTCTTGAAATCGACGTCGGTGTTCGTCCATTGCGCCGCAACACCGGCGATGAAGCGCTGCGAGAACACATAGTCCGCGCCGCCGATGCCGCCCGTAACGGTGAAGTCGGACCCCAGCGCCGCGCCCCGCCCTTGATTGTCGCCCTGCACGCCGATGAGCCGCCCCCACACGGAGAACTGCCCCTCGGGTCTCACGCCCGTGCGCAACCACGCGAAGGGATCCTCCGCGTCCGTCATCACCTGCGACCCGCCGGCATCGTTCTGGGCAAAGCGCGTCAAACAGGCGCCAGGCCCGGCGACGACGCACGACGTTGCGCCGGTCGAGTTTAGTCGATCGTTCACCGCGCTCTTCCACGGCCCTGCGGTCTCGACGGTGATCGCGTTGATATCGCCCAGCACTGCACCGCCCAAATCGTAATAGGCGCCGCAAATATCGTTCAGCTGACCCAAGAAGTTGAACAGTTGTATCTGTTCCGGCGTGAAGCCGCCCGCCAGGAACGCCGCCTCAAGCGACGCGCCAAGATCCTCCGCGTTCTGCGTCTGGAAATGCTCGCACAGGATTACGTCGAACGGCGTGCGCGTCACGCCCAGATTGATCGACGACGCACCATAGGTCAGCTCCATCTCGAAAAAGTAGGTCGAGCCGCGGATCTGAAAATCCTCGAACTCACCCGTAAACGAAGATCCACGGATGATGTCGGCATAGGCGAACGTATTCTGCGTCGTGCCGCCAAACGAAGCCGCATCTAAGATCACCGACAGCGTGCCGTTCAACGACACCGGACCAGATGCGTCGATGCGGCCATAGTCGCTGCCCGCGACCGGCGTGCCGGAAGGTGCAGCGAGGTAATAGGTCAACTCCCCGCCGGCCTCCTGCGTGAACGACCCGACGTTCAGAATTGTGTTGTTGTCCAGATAAAGCTGGCCGCCCGCGCGCACGGTGAGCGCGTCAACGTTGTTGGACGCATAGCCCGGCCCGTTCGGATCACCGACCGACCGACCGCCCATCACCGCGATCCCACTGTCTTCCACATCGAACGAAGCCAGATTCTCGAGCACGCCGTCGACGAAGTAATGCGTGCCCTCGACGACGAGAACGTCATCGTTCCCGCTCCCGCGCAGGTCGCCCTCAAGTCCGCCGTCGCCTGCTACGAACGTATATGCTGCCGGCCCGCCCAAAATTGCGTCGCCGAAGATGAGCCCGCCCCCATCGTTCGTAAAGGTCGTACCGTTGCCGATGGCAAGCGCCACCGCGACGCCGTTCGGCGCCGTCGCCTTGATCGTGCCGGTGTTGCGCACCTCACCCGTCAGCGCGCCGATCTCAAGCAACAGTGCATTCGACGGCGCCTCGATCAATTCGTTGTTGACGATGTCGCCGACATAGGTCGCAGCTTCGACGTGAACGCCGGTATTCGCCGCCCCGCCCTTGATCGAACCGTTGTTGACGAAGTCGCCGAACACGCTCAGCGCCTTGAGCCAAAACCCAGTCTCACCGCCGAAGATCGAACCGCCCGAAGCGTTCAAGATGTCCGCCGGCGTTTCCGCCGAACCCCAGGTGCCGACGTCGATGAACACGCCCGTGCCTGTGTCGCCGGAAATCGACCCGCTATTCGTGAACCCACCGGTCGCCTGCCCCAACACCAACGAAACACCGGTCGCGCCACCCACGATGTCACCGGAATTCGTGAGCGCGCCGTCGAACAGCGACGTGTTCATGAAGAAGGCGATACCGCCGCCTTCAATGCCGCCATGATTGACGACATCGCCCGCGAACGAACCGCTCTCGATCGCAACGCCGTTCTGCGACCCTTCAATGTGACCATCGTTGGTCAGTCCGCCCGCGAACGTCGCCGTGCCGGGCGTGACGCGGACCGCTGCACCGCCGTTGCCGACGATCGCCGCGCCCGAAGCATTCGCGATCCCGCCGGCAAACGAACCCGCGCCGATGACGACGCCGTCGCTCGCACCTTCGATCGAGCCGCGGTTGACGATCCCGGCCGCGAAAGCGCCGCCCGAAACCTGAACCGCCGCGCCGGTTCGTCCGACGATCGAGCCGCCGACATCGTTCAGCAACCCGCCGTCGACTTCATTCGCCGCAAACACGACGCCGATCGACCCTTCGATCAGCCCCGCATTCTGCACGCCGCCAGCAAACGACAACCCCGCGATATTCAAACCCGCGCCGGTGCCACCAAAGAGCCGACCCGCCGCCGTGTTGACGACGCCGCCCAGAAGACTGTCGGCCTCAATCAGAACGCCGTCCGTCGACCCGTCGATCAGACCGGCATTGTTGACGCCGCCGGCGAACGACCCGCCGGCCACGCGCAACGCGGCACCCGAACCGCCAAGGATTCGGCCGGTCGCTTCATTGACGACGCCGTCCAAGAAACTGCCCGCCTGAAGCAGAACGCCATCGCTCGCGCCATCGAGGGTGCCGCGGTTGACGATGCCGCCATTGAAAACAGTGGTCCGGCTCGTCACCCAAACCGCAGGCCCGAGCGTCCCTTCGACGAGGCCGCCGATGTCGTTGGTCAGTCCGCCCGAAACCGTCCGCGACGCGAACACGACGCCGACACCCTCATAAAGCCAGCCGCTGCCGGTTTGCGTGATCAAGCCACCGTTGAAGAAGCCGCCCGAAAAACTCTCGCCGCCGATCGCGACCGAGGGTCCGTCCTCGCTGGTGATCTCAGCGCCCGCCGCATTGACGATCCCGCCCGCGAACACCACGCCATAACTGCTCAGCGACCCGATCTGGATCCCCGCTTCATCGCCCGCGATCAAACCGTGGTTCTCGATCCCGCCGGTCCAGCTCGTAAAGCTGTTCGCGATCAACACGGCGACGTCACCACCCGTGATCGTGCCGTCGGCTTCGTTGATCAGCGCACCCGACATCGTGCCGTAGAGCGCCGCGATCCCGTTGTCGCGCCCGTCTATCAAACCGGAATTCACGATGTCCCCGGTCAGCGCCGCGCCGCGCGGCTGCTCCCACCAGTTTTCGCGATAGCCGAGTTGAACCGCATTCCCGCGCGTCGAAACGATCGTGCCATTGTTGATGATGCCGCCTTCGACATCCGCATTGCGGCCCAGGGTCAGCGCGCCCCATTCGTCGCCGCCACCCCGGATCGTGCCATTGTTGATCAACTGACCGGTGAGCAACCCGCCATAGCCGATAAAGAAGCCCGGCCGGTCCCGATCCGAACGCCCAACCGTCGCGTTGTTGACGACGTTGCCGTTCACCGGATCGGTGACGCGCACACATCGCTTGTCTGTGGATATCGTCGTCGGGTGGTGGATATCGAAACAGTCGTCGGCGGCCGCCTGACCGGCCAAACCCAGCACAACCACAAATGCACATGACGAGAGTCTAACGACGCAGAAGCGTCCCATCGCGCGGTCCCCAAGTACCGGCCGCACGCCCCTGGGATGTCGAAACATCCACAGGCCGAACGGCCATAGCCACCCAACACGGCCTGTCCCCCGCGCGATCGCACTCCCCAGCGCTTTCGCAGAACAAAC
>JAEUMM010000068.1 GCA_016792645.1 Alphaproteobacteria bacterium
CACATAGGAACTCCCGATCCACGTGCCGGACGCATCGAATTCAGCCACCGCGCTCGTCATGCCAAGCGGCTTGAACACTTTCTGGCGCACGAACGCGGCATACGCCCCACCACCGCCGAGCGCGTCGCGCAACACGCGCGAAAGGATGTTCGCGGACCCGCTGGAATACGACCAAGCGGCGCCGGGCTCATGCCCTCGCTGCGCCTGCGCCGCCGCGCCACCGACATCGCCGCGTCCTGCACCGAACAGCATCTGCATCACTTCGGCGTTCGTGTCCCCATAGTCTTCGCGGAACGACAGCCCGTCCGTCATCTGCGCGAGATGCCTGAGCGTGATCGCCTTCCGCGGATCGTCCCGACCCTGCCACTCCGGCACCGGTGCTGGCGCATCGGGATCGAGCCTCCCCTCCGCGATCGCAACGCCAAGCGCCGTATGCAAAAGACTCTTGGCGACGGACCAAGACTGCAGCCGCGTGTCGGCGGCAATCCCCTCGGAATAACGCTCGGCCAGCAGCCGCCCATGCGAGATCACCACCACAGCGCGTGTGCGCATCAGCGAAGCAGGTCGTGCGCCTTCAAAGGCCCGCGCGAGAATACGGGTCATCGTCACGCGCAGGGGATCATCCGGCGCATATTCCGCCCAGCCTTGAGTGGGGAATGGCGTCTTGTCCTGTCCCGCCGGCGTCGGCACGTGATCGGCCGCCCGCGCCGCAAATGCGAACGCGCACATCACCAACAGCGCCACGAACTCTCTCATTGCATCGCCTCCCCGCGAACGCCCAGTATACCGCCGGGAGGGCCACGATGAAGACCGTATGGTGGATCTTGTTGGCGGCAACAGTGACGGCGCTCGTCGCCTTCGGCATCTACGCCGCGCGCGTAGCCGATCAGGCAGGCGTCGGCGCCGCCGCCATGGCGAAGGTCGCATGCTCATGCGTCTTCATCGACGGCCGGACGTTGCAGGCTTGCCGCGCCGACGATCCGCCCGGCTTCGAACAAGTAGCCGTCGAGATCGACAACAAGGACAAAGCCGCCATCGGCCGCGTGTTGGGCATCGTCACGCGCCGCGCCACCTACAGCGAAACCTACGGCTGCACCTTGGAGCCCTAACCAATGACCGAACTCACGATCTTCCGTCTGCGCATCAAAGGCCGAGTCCAAGGCGTGGGCTTCCGTGATTGGGCAAGCGAAGAGGCCTCCTCGCGCAAACTCGACGGCTGGATCAGAAACCGTAGCGACGGCTCGGTCGAACTGTTGGTCGCGGGCAGCGACGAAGGCGTGCAGGACATGCTGCGCGCCCTGACCCAAGGGCCGCCGCTGGCACAGGTTCACAACATCGACATTCACAAGGAAACGGACTTGCCGCCCGCCGGATTTGCGCGCAAACCGACGCTCTAAACCGCCAGATGACAGCGCCGGGGCAGGCCGCTAGTTTGCCGCCCGAACGCGCCATTGAACCGATCGGAGATTCCCATGAAAGCCGCCGTCCTTCGCGAAGTGAAGAAGCCGCTCGTCATTGAAGACGTGCAGATCAGCAAACCCGGCCCGCATGAGGTCTTGATCCGCACGGCCGCCGCCGGCGTCTGCCACTCGGACCTGCACTTCGTCGACGGCCTCTATCCTTACCCGCTACCCGCCGTCCTCGGTCATGAGTCCGCCGGTGTGGTGGAGCAGGTGGGCTCCGAAGTCCGCACGGTGAAACCAGGCGACCACGTCATCACGTGCCTCTCGGCCTTCTGCGGCCATTGCGACCACTGCCTTACCGGCCACATGTCGCGCTGCGTGAGCCCGGAAACGAAGCGCCAAAAGGGCGACTCCCCGCGTCTGGCCAAAGAAGCCGACCCGATGAACCAGTTCCTGAACCTTTCGTCGTTCGCGGAACAGATGCTGATCCACGAGCACGCGTGTGTGAAGATCCGCAAGGACATGCCGCTGGACCGCGCCGCTTTGATCGGCTGTTCGGTGATGACCGGCGTCGGCGCGGTGATCCACACATCGAACGTGCGCGCGGGTGAGACGGTCGCGGTCATCGGCTGCGGCGGCGTCGGCCTCGCCGCCGTCAACGGCGCGGCGATTGCAGGCGCGGGCCGCATCATCGCTATCGACATGCAAGGCTCGAAGCTGAACCTCGCGAAACACTTCGGCGCGACCGACGTGATCAATCCGAAAGACGGCGACCCGGTGAAGCAGGTCATGGAACTGACAGGCGGCGGCGTGCATCACTCCTTCGAAGCGATCGGTCTCAAGGCGACGGCGGAACAATCGTTCCGCATGCTCGCGCGCGGCGGCACGGCAAATATCATCGGCATGATCCCGGTCGGCGTGAACATCGAACTCCACGGCGCGGACTTCCTCGGCGAAAAGCGTATCCAAGGCTCGCTGATGGGCTCGAACCGCTTCCCCATCGACATGCCGCGTTTGGTGGACTTCTACATGTCCGGCAAGCTGAAGCTGGACGAGATGATCTCGCGCCGCATCAAGCTCGCGCAAGTCAACGAAGCCTTCGACGAACTGAAGCGCGGCGAACTCGCCCGCTCCGTCATCATGTTTGATGCCTGACGCAAAAGTCCTCGTCACCGGCGCAGCCGGCCTCATCGGCCGTCACGTCGTCAACGCGCTGACGCAGCGTGGCGGTGTGGAGATCCACGCCGCCACGCGCTCGCTCGCGCACGAGACGAAGAACGGCGACATTCGCTGGCACAAAGTCGACCTGCTCGACCACCGCCAACGCATCCAACTCCTCGACTCCGCCGAACCGCAAACGATCATCCACTGCGCCTGGGTCACCGACCACGGCGCCTACTGGACCGCGCCCGAGAATCTCGACTGGGCCTCGGCAACCATTGCGCTTGCGCGCGAGGGGCACGAGCGTGGCGCCAAACGCTTCGTCGGCGTCGGCACCTGCGCCGAATACGCTTGGGGCGGCGCCGAACCGCTCTCGGAAGAGACGACGCCCCTCGAACCGAAAACGCTATACGGCGTTTCGAAAGACGCCACGCGCCGCGTGCTCGAATCCTATAGCCAAACATCGGACCTCTCCTTCGCATGGGCGCGCGTCGCGATGCTCTACGGCGCTGGCGAATTCGAGAACCGCTTTGTCGCCTCGTTAGCCCGCGCGCTGGTTCGCGGTGAACCGGCCAAGATGTCGTCCGGTAAACTGACACGCGACTTCCTGGACGCGCGCGACGTCGGCGCCGCCATCGCCGCCGTCGCCATGTCGCCCGTCAAAGGCGCGATCAACATCGGCTCCGGCCAGCCAACGACGTTGCTGCAAGTCGGCGAGACACTCGCGCAACTCGCCGGCCATCCCGACCTTCTGAAACCTGGCGCGCTCTCCGACCGGCCGAACGAACCGGCGAGCCTGGTCATGGACGTGGCGCGCCTGACGGGCGAAGCGAACTTCCGCCCACGCATCACGCTGGAACAGGGCCTCGCCGACGCGCTCGCGCACTGGCGCGCGGAGGCGCGAGTATGATTCAGTGTCCGCTCTGCAACGCCGGCGGCGGCATCTGCTTCGACCGCCGCGACCGCACGCCGATCTTGCTCAATCGCACATACAAGACGGCGGCCGACGCCCGCGCGGCCGCAACCGGCGCGCTGGCCATCACCGGCTGCACGAACTGCGGCTTCGTCTGGAACGCCGCGTTCGACGAAAACGCCATCGTCTATGACGGCGATTACGAAAACGACCAAGCCCACTCTGGCGTGTTCCGCGACCACATGAACGACATGGCCGCACGCGTGATGAAGGCCGTTCCACCGGGCGAACCCCTGCATGTCGTCGAAGTCGGGGCAGGGCAGGGCGTCTTCCTCAAAACCCTGGCCGACGCGGCAGGCCCAAAGCTGGGCAGCGCAACCGGCTTCGACCCGGCCTGGCGCGGCAAGCCCGGCGCAGGCCCGGCACCGGCGCATCTCTACGCCGATCTCTTCGACGCAAACACCGCCGCGCGCCTGCCGCACACGCCGAACGTGATCGTCTCGCGCCACACTATCGAGCACGTCCAAGAGCCGCTGAAATTCCTGAACGCCATCCGGGATGCGATGCCGTTGAACGCGACCGTTCGCATCGCCGTCGAGACGCCCTGCGTCCAATGGATCTTCGATAACTGGGCGATCCAGGATTTCTTCTACGAGCACTGCTCGCTCTTTACCGCCGACACTCTGGCGCTCGCACTTAAACACGCGGGCTTCGAACCTCTGTCCGTCGCGCACGTCTTCGGCGGCCAATACCTCTGGGCCGAAGCCCGTACGACGCCGGCGCGTAGCAACACCGATTGGAACACTTCCCGCAAAGCCGACTTCGTCGCGTGGTCGAAGCGCAAGGACGAGATGCTCGCGCGCTGGCGCGCCTTCCTGGACAAATCGGCCGGCGCTGGGCCGACTTACGTCTGGGGCGCTGGCGCCAAGGGCATCACCTTCGCCTGCATCTTTGATCCCGACGCGAAACGGCTGGCCGGCCTCGTCGACATCAATCCCAACAAACAACGCACCTATGCGGCAATGACGGGCTGCGCGATCGTCGGTCCGGGCGCGATCCCCGCAGAGAGCGCGACCATCATCGTCATGAATCCGAACTATGAGGCGGAGGTTCGCGCCCTCTGCACCGCGCGCGGTATCAACGCCAACATCGTCGGATTCGCATGACGATGCCGCCCGCGCCGGCTGCCTCTCAGACGCACGGCGGCGACAAACCATCCACCGCCTACCGGCCGGACATCGACGGCCTGCGCGCCGTCGCGGTCTTGTCCGTCCTCTTCTTCCATGCAGGTTTGCCGCCGTTCTCCGGCGGCTTCGTCGGCGTGGACATCTTCTTCGTGATTTCGGGCTACCTGATCACCGGCATCATTCTCGCCGATATCGGCAAAGGCCGTTTCAGCATCGCGACGTTCTATGAGCGCCGCGTGCGCCGCATCTTTCCGGCACTCTATCTCACCATTGCGCTGACAACCGCCGGCGCCTTGGCGCTGTTCGCCGCGGTCGACCTCGAGCGCTTCTT
>JAEUMM010000079.1 GCA_016792645.1 Alphaproteobacteria bacterium
CGCGCGGCCGCCGAAAATGCGCACCAACACTTCGCCGCCGCCTTCGTCAACGGCGTGTTCGCAGGCTACGTCATCGCAACGCGCCATAGCCCGGAGAACGACGAACTCGACTGGCTCATGGTACATCCCAACTATCACGGCACGAATGTCGCGGAGGAGTTGATGCACGCAGGCATCGAGTGGCTGGGCACGGACAAGCCGATGTGGCTCAACGTCATCCGCCACAACACGCGCGCGATCCGCTTCTACGAACGGTTCGGCTTCACGGTCGATCCAACCACGACAACGGCGCACATCGTCCCGCACGTCATCATGCGCCGGGCGACGAAACCTCGGCGGCACAAGGCGGCCGACTCGTCTAAGATCGTGCGCCGAACCGAGGGGAACTCACCATGAAAGCACGCCTCAACTACGTCGAACTCCCCTGCGGCAACCTCGCCAAGTCGAAGCAGTTCTTCGAGGCCGCGTTCGGCTGGCAGCTCACCTCGTTCGGCCCGACCTACGCGGCGACGACGACGGACGACGTCGATATCGGCCTCCAGGGCGATCATGCCGAAGCGCCGAAGGCGCCGCTCCCGATCGTCCACGTCACCGATCTCGAAGCGGCGCTGAAGTCCGTCACCGCCGCCGGCGGCAAAATCACTAAGCCCATCTTCTCGTTCCCCGGCGGGCGCCGCTTCCACTTTAACGACCCGAGCGGCAACGAACTCGCCGTCTGGGCGACAGCGTAAACGCATGGCGCTTGAACTCCTCCTCGCGTTCGCCGCCGCGTCCGCTCTGCTCGCGCTGATGCCCGGCCCGAACGTCGCCGTCATCGTCGCGAACTCTGTCGCCTACGGACCACGCTACGGCTTGCTCGCCGTCGCCGGCACGTCGAGCGCTATGATCCCGCAACTCGCGATCGTCACGCTCGGTCTCTCGGCCGCGCTCAGCATCATGGCCGAATGGTTCGAAGTCGTGCGTTGGGTCGGCGTCATCTATCTCGTCTATCTCGGCATTGAAGCCTGGCGCGCACCGCCACCGAACCTGAACGCGACGGCCCAACCGAAGTCGCCGATCGCGATTTACGCGCGCGGCGCCCTGGTCTCGCTAACGAACCCGAAGACGCTGCTCTTCTTCGGCGCCTTCCTACCGCAATTTGTCGATCCCAAAGGCGACGCGACGACACAGCTTGCGACGCTCTCGGTGATTTTCTTCACTATCGCGGTGACAATCGACTGCAGCTGGGCGCTCCTCGCGGGCAAAGTCCGCCCGACGCTCGCCCGCTTCGGCCGTTGGACGAACCGCGTCACCGGCGGCGTCTTGCTGACCGCTGCCGCAACGCTGGCCCTCGCGCGCAGACCCTAAGCCGAAGGGCCTGTAAAAAGCGGCAAGCGCGGCCTAACCTCGCGCGAATCTGCAATGGGGGCGACGGCCAATGAGTCCCGAAGAATTCCAACGCCTGGCGACGGATGCGCGGCCACGCCTCAGCTGGCGCATCGGCATCAGCGGCCACCGCGATCTCTCCTCCGTGGATGAGATCGAACTGCGCCGTTGGCTCGACCAAGTCCTCGGCGACGTCGCCGCCGGCCTTCAGTCGGTACAGAAGAGACCCGACGCCGAACAAGTCTTCGCGCCCGGCCCGCCCGTCGTCGCCGTCGTCTCCGCGCTCGCCGAAGGCGCCGATCGCTTGTGTGCGGAAATCGCCATGCGTCGCGGCTTCGAGCTGCGCGCACCGCTGCCCTTCGCAGAGACCGAGTACAAGAACGACTTCCCGAAGACCGTTGCCGCATTCGATGGCTTGCTCAAATACGCACGCAGCACCGGGGGCGTCATCGAACTGGACGGCAATCCGAAAAGCGGCGACCCGCGCAACCGCGCCTACATGGCCGCGGGCGAGTTCGTCGTCCACAACTGCGACCTCTTGATTGCACTGTGGAACGGCGCCCCGGCTCAAGGCTACGGCGGCACCGGCGATGTCGTGATGTATGCGCGGCGCAGCGGCGTCCCCGTGGTCCACATCCAAACGGTCGAACCTTATCTCCTCTTCATCGCCCACGCCGGGGCGAGCGCCTGGGAAGCCTATTCGCCGGAAGGGTTGAAGGCGTCGATCGCCTCGCAGATCGTGCCGAAAGTACGCGCGCATGCGAAGCACGGCGGCGTGCATACGCACAGCATGGAAGAACCATCGCTCCGCGCGGCCGAGCGCTACTTCCGCCACGAACCGATCGCGCGCAACGACACCGAGCCCGATTTCCTCTACGCAGGCCCCTTCGCCGCACGCACGCCGCTGCTTCACGGCTTATCGCGCCTATTCCCGAACTTCGTGCGCTTCCTGGGAAGCGGCGCTCACGCCGTCGAAGAGCCGAAGAAAGCCGACCCGCCCTGCGGCAAGAACGAACGCAGTGCCCGATATCTGTTCTTGCATCACCACCGCGCCGACGTGCTGGCCACGTTTTATGCCAACGTTCACCGCAGCGCGTTCCTGCTCGTCTATGCCCTCGGCGCGGTCGCGCTCAGCTGTGCCATCGCCGCCCTCTACTTCCACGAACAGCGCTACATCTTCACCGGTCTCGAACTTTTCGTCCTCGCCGTCATCGCGGCTCTCGTCATCGCCGACAACCAACTGCGCTGGCGCGACCGTTGGCTCGAGTACCGCCTGCTCGCAGAGCTTTTGCGCGAAGCTGATCTGCTGGCCCAGATCGGACACCCAACGCCGACCGCGACCGTCGAAGAACTCGCGCATGACTTGCCGGGAAGGGCGTGGGTCACCGTCGCCTACAGCGCCATCGTCCGCCGCGCTGGCCTCGTCTCCGAACGCTTCGACCCGCCGTTCCTCACCAAGATGCGCGACTACGCTGCCGACACGCGCCTCCAGGATCAGATCGCCTATCACCACAAGACGGAGGGCAGGGCGGAATCGATCGCGACGGCGCTGCGCTGGGTCGGCTTCATCACCTTCATCGCCACCGTCATCGCGGGCGGCTGGAAGATCGCCTTGCACGGCCCCGACTACTTGAGCCTCTTCGCCGGCATTCTTCCCGCCATCGCCTACGCCTGCTTCGGCATCCGCAACCAAGCGGAGTTCGAGATGGTCAGCCGCCGCTCCGAACGCATGCTCGCCAAACTCACGCGCCACAAGCAGCGCATCAAGGCGCTGACCGGCGACATGCTGACCAGCGACGCGCTCGCCCGCGAAATCCTCGACGCCGCCGCCGTCATGCGCCACGACGCCGCCGATTGGGCCAGCATCTTCGAGGTCAAAGAAACCGAGGCGGGCTAGGGCAGGCGCACGGGCTGCGCTTGAATTGCTGCGCTGCACATGAGAAGTAGCGCCCAAGAGCAATCCGGGACGTCCGCACATGACGAAATGGGTCTATGGCTTCGGCGGCGGCAAAGCCGAAGGCGCCGCCAAGATGAAGGACTTGCTGGGCGGCAAGGGCGCGAACCTGGCCGAGATGGCGAACTTGGGGCTCCCGGTTCCGCCCGGCTTCACGATCACGACCGAAGTCTGCACCCACTACTACGCCAACGCGAAGTCCTACCCCGGCGACCTGAAGCTGCAAGTTGAGGCAGCGCTCGCTCATGTCGGCGCGCAAGTCGGCCGCCTCTTCGGCGACGCCAAGACGCCGCTGCTCGTCTCCGTCCGCTCCGGCGGCCGCGCCTCGATGCCGGGCATGATGGACACGGTCTTGAACCTCGGCCTCAACGACGAGACGGTGCGCGCCATCGCTCGCGAAACCGGCAACGAACGTTTCGCGTACGACAGCTACCGCCGCTTCATCTCGATGTACGGCGACGTCGTGCTCGAGGTCAGCCACGACCATTTCGAAGAGATCCTCTCGTTTTACAAGGAAGAGAACGACCTCAACCTCGACACCGACATCGACGCCCAAGGCTGGAAAACGATCGTCGAGCGCTACAAGGAAAATGTAGAAGAGGAACTCGGCAAACCCTTCCCGCAAGATCCGCACGAACAGCTCTGGGGCGCGATCGGTGCGGTCTTCGGCTCGTGGCAGAACGCCCGCGCCAACACCTACCGCCGCCTGCACTCGATCCCCGACAGTTGGGGCACGGCCGTCAACATCCAGGCGATGGTCTTCGGCAACATGGGCGACGACAGTGCCACCGGCGTCGCCTTCACCCGCAACCCGTCGACCGGCGATGCCGCCCTCTACGGCGAGTTCCTGGTCAACGCCCAAGGCGAAGACGTGGTCGCCGGCATCCGCACGCCCCAACCGCTGACCACCCGCGAACGCCAAGCGTCAGGCGGCAAAGAACCGTCACTCGAAGAACGGATGCCGAAAGTCTTCGCGGAGTTCACGGGCTACGTCCGCAAACTCGAAGCCCACTACAGCGACATGCAGGACATCGAGTTCACGGTCGAAAAGGGCCGCCTCTGGATGCTCCAGACGCGCAACGGCAAACGCACCGCCAAGGCCGCGCTGAAGATCGCCGTCGACCTCGCCGCCGAAGGCACGCTCACGCGCGAGCAGGCGATCAAACGCATCGACCCCGCCTCTCTCGATCAACTCCTGCACCCGACGCTCGACCCGAAAGCGGAGAAGTTCATACTCGCGACCGGCTTGCCGGCCTCGCCCGGCGCCGGCTCCGGCGAGGTCGTGTTCGACTCCGCCGAGGCCGAACGCATGGTGGGCGAAGGCCGCAAGGTCATCCTGGTCCGCATCGAAACCAGCCCCGAAGACATCAACGGCATGCACGCCGCCCGCGGCATTCTCACCGCCCGCGGCGGCATGACCAGCCACGCGGCTGTTGTGGCCCGCGGC
>JAEUMM010000081.1 GCA_016792645.1 Alphaproteobacteria bacterium
TAGCGGCTTTAGCGACTCACTGGGTTCCACGCAATCAACGTCAGGCGGTTCTCCGCAAGCGGCACGCGTAGAAGCCGTCCAGGCCGCCGGATTCCGCCCAATGGCTGGGCAATGTGCGCAGGTCGCCTACCTCGGTCCGGAACTGGGACTCGCCGTGCAGTTCGCGCAAAGACAGCGGGTTCCGCGTGAAAGCGGGGTTGGCGCTCAGGAAGGCTTCGGTGACGTCTTCGGCTTCTTCGCGAGCCAGCGAACAGACGCAGTAGAGGAGCGTGCCGCCGGGTTTGACCATTTGCGCGGCGGCGTCGAGGAGGCGGCGCTGTAGGTCGGCTTGCGCCATTACGTCGGAGAGGTCTTTGCGCCAGAGGACGTCGGGGTGGCGGCGGACGGTGCCGCTGGCCGTGCAGGGCGCGTCGAGCAGGACGGCGTCGGCTTGTTCTTTCGGCCGCCAGGTCAGCGCGTCGCCGACTTGGATGTCGGCTTTCAGATTCAGGCGTTCGAGATTCGTGCGCACGCGCTTCATGCGGTCGAAGGCGAGATCGACGGCGATGACGTTGGCGCCGAGGCTTGCGAGTTGCGCGGTCTTGCCGCCCGGCGCGGCGCAGAGGTCGATGACCGTCTTGCCCTTCAGCGAGCCGAGCAGTGTCGCGGGGATCGCGGCGGCGGCATCTTGGATCCACCACGCGCCGTCGTTGTAGCCGGGGAGGTCTTCGATGCGGCCGCCTGCGGTGCGGCGGAGGGAGCCGGTCGGCAAGCGCGTGGCTTCGAGGCGGTCGGCCCACAGCGCCGGATCGCCTTTGACGGTGATGTCTAGCGGCGGTTCGGTGATGTGCGCGTGGCCGATCGCGTGCGCGGTGTCTTCGCCGTAGGTCGCGGCCCATGCGTCCCACGCCCAGGCCGGCGTGTTGAGGCGGTCGGCGTCGGTCGAGGCGAGCAGCGTTTTGCCTTCGGCGGCGATTTTGCGCGCGACGGCGTTGATGAGGCCTTTGAAGTGTTTCGCGCGGTGGTCGCGGTCGGCGAGCGTCACCGCCGAGCTCACGGCGGCGTGCGGGGCGACGTCGAGGAAGAGGAGTTCGGCAGCCGCGATGCGCAGGATCAACTCGGCGGGGCCGGAGCGGACGGGGAGCGGTTCGCGCAGGAAGGTCGCGATGACGTGGTCGAGTTGGCCGAGGCGGCGCAGGACCATCATCACGATGGTGCGCGCGAAGGCGGCGTCGCGCGGTTCTAGATTTGCTTTGCCGACGGAGCCTTCGAGGGCTTCGGCGAGCGGGCGTCCGTTGAAGAAGATGGCGCTGAGCGCGGCGAGTGCGGCTTTGCGCGCGCCTAGGCCTTGGGTGTCGGGCGGCGGCTTGCGGCCGGGCGCGGGCTTCAACCCCACGGGCCCCGGCGCGGCGCTTCTTGCGCGGCGCCGTACATGCCTTGCGCCATGCCTTGCAGTCTCGCGACGCGGTTGGCGGTCGAGGGATGGGTCGAGAACAGGTTGTCCATGCCGGCGCCCGACAGCGGGTTGATGATGAACATGTGCGCGGTCGCCGGGTTGCGTTCGGCCTCCGGGTTGTCGATGCGCTGGGCCGTGCTCTGGATGTTCTCCAGCGCGCGGGCGAGCCAGAGCGGTTGGCCGGCGATCTCCGCGCCGACGCGGTCGGCTTCGTACTCGCGCGTGCGGCTGATCGCCATCTGCACGAGCAGGGCCGCCATGGGCGCTAGGAACATGATCGCGATCGAGCCGATGATGCCGAGCGGGTTGTTGCGGTTGTCGCCCGTCGCGCCGGCGAACATCGCGAAGTTGGCGAGCATCGAGATGGCGCCGGCGATCGTCGCCGTCACGGTCATGATGAGCGTGTCGCGGTTTTTGATGTGCGCGAGTTCGTGGGCCAGGACGCCTGCGAGTTCTTCACGCGAGAGGCGCTGCATGATGCCGGTCGTCACCGCCACCGCGCCGTGCGCGGGGTCGCGGCCGGTCGCGAAGGCGTTCGGCTGCTCGTTCTGCATGATGTAGACTTTGGGCATCGGGATCTGCGCGCGGCGCGCGAGTTCGCTGACCAGGCCGAACAGTTCCGGATCGTCGCGCTCACCGATTTCCTGCGCGCCGTACATGTTCAGGACCATCTTGTCCGAGTTCCAGTAGGCGAAGGCGTTCATGCCTAACGCCACCACGAACGCGATGACCATGCCGGTCGCGCCGCCGATCAGCCAGCCGATGCCGACAAACAGGCTCGTCATCACGGCCAGTAAGAGGGCGGTTTTCGTCCAGTTCATCGACACATGCCTCGGGAGGGGTTGGACCGGCGAAGATGTAGGTACGAAACGTGTCCGCATCAAGGAATCTTGGCCTCGTCGGATGCCGGTTTTGGTTCGGTTTCCGCGGGTGGCGGCGCGGGCTCTTCGGCTTTCTTTTCGTTCATGTTCTCGGCCTTCCACTGCATGGCCATCGAAATGCGCGAGCGGCCGGACGGGTGATCAAAGAAGATGAATTCTTCGAGCGGCGTCGGGCTGATCTTGCGGTACTCCGACAGCTTCAGCGCGATGGTGGCGAAACCGTCGGGCTCGCGGGCGGCGTTCAGGCCGTAGATGTCGGCTTCGGCCTCGTTCGAGCGGATGATCGTGTTCTGGACCGGCGTTGCCGCCAGGCCGTAGGCCGCCAACAGCAAGAACGCGACGGGCAGACCCGCCGGATCGGTGATGTCGCGCACGCCCCACATGCCGCCGAAGGCGCGGTGCAATGCGTGAAAGCCGAAGTGGACGAAGGCGAAGCCGACGCCGGCGAGAAGGCTGAAATAGACGATCAGTTCGAAGATATGGCCAAGGACATAGTGGCCGATTTCGTGGCCCATGACCGACTTCACTTCGGCGGGGGTCGAGCGTTCGAGCAGATTGTCGTTCAGCGAGATGCGCGTGGTGCCGAAGATGCCTTGGACATTGGCGCTGATGCGTTTCGTTTGGCGCGATTGGTCGACGACGTAGACGTTGTCGGCGGGGACGCCGGAGCCGCGGGCCAACGATAGGATCTGCTGCTTCAGGTCGCCGTCCGCCATGGGCTTGTAGTCGTTGAAGAGCGGCGAGATGTAGACGGGGGCCAACATGATCGCGATGGTCATGAAGACCGCCGTCGCGGCCGTGCCCCAGATCCACCAAGTGTTCGGCGCGCGGCGCACGATGGCGTAGATGCCGGTAATGAAAAGTCCGGAGAGCACGACGTTCACGGCGAGGCCGATGCCGTATTCACTGAGCCAGGCGTCGAAGGTTTGGTTCGACATGCCGTATTCGTGTTCGCGCGTGAAGCCCTCGTACATCGTCAGGGGGAAGGTGAGCGCCGCGGTGACGACGATGAACATCGCGGCGTAGAGCAGCGTTTGGAGCCAGCGCCAGGGCATGATGGCCTCGGCCACGCTGCGCATGCCGGCGGAGAGACGCGTGAACAGCAGGATCAACGCGACGCCTGCCGCATATGCCGCGTCGACGAGGATCAGCCAATAGCCGCCTTCGAAATAGGCGTCGGATTTGGCGCGGGCGGCGTCTGAGAGAGTCGCGAGATAGGCTTCGGTCGCCGCGTCGGGATCGAAGCCCTGCGCGTGTGCGGCCGTTGTCAGAATTGCGAGCGCTAAAAGTCCGAACGCCGTGCGGACACCAAGCCTGACCATCATTTCCCCCATGCCTTTTCCCGCATGATAACGGCGCCCCGTGCGCGGCGTTCGCGCGCGGTTGACGCATGCCCGGTTTCGGCGGCATTGATCGTCTTCGCAGGGGCACTTAGGTCACAGTCATGAGCCACGATCCCGACGTCGCCGCCCGTATCGCCGAAGCCGGACAACGCGCGCGTGCCGAGGCCGAGGCGAGGCGCGCCGAAGAGGCGAAACGCACCAAGGACCAGCCGAAGGAAGTCGGCGGGCGCGGCGGGCTTGACCCCACGCGCTATGGCGACTGGGAAATCAAAGGCATCGCCTGCGACTTCTGATTCCAAAGGCTTTTTGGAAACGCGTGCAATCTTTGCCGTCACGCCGTCACATCGGCTGATTTGCGCCGTTTCTGCCATCACGGATCCATCACATTGCCATCACGTCCCGTCACACAGCGGACCGGACCCGATCTGGAACAAATATAGAACTTCGCTCGTGAGGCGTCGACGCGCCAATCGCCGCGTTTAGGCGGCCAAAAGATCGACGGCTGAGGCGACCATGGCTTTCAGTTCGCGCTT
>JAEUMM010000105.1 GCA_016792645.1 Alphaproteobacteria bacterium
GACGGGGATCGACCGGTCGACGCTCGCCGACATGATCGTGCGGATGCAGGGGAAAGATTTGCTGGCGCGCAAACGTACGGAAGAAGATCAGCGCGCGAATTCGGTGAAGATCACGGCGGCCGGACGGCGGGCGCTGAAAGCCGCGATGCCGGCGGTGATGAAGTCGGAGACGAAAATTCTCGACGCCCTGCCCGCCCGCATGCGGCCGGAGTTCATCAAGGCTTTGACGCTGATCGCGAAGGCGGCGGCGGACGCGCTTGCCGACGACGAAGGCGGCAAGCCGAAGCGCAAGCGGCGCTGATTTTTCCTAGACTTTGATATCGAGAACGGAGCCCGGGCGCTGCGGACGAACGTCTGCCGGTGCGGGTGGTGCTTGCGTTCGCGTGGGCGCTTCGGCCGCGGCCTTCGGCGCTTGCGTCAGATCGGCGAGATCGCCGGCGTCGAGCCTGCGTTGCGGCGCCGGGTTGCGGGCGAACGGCGGCGGGACTTGGACGGCGGGGTTGGGCACTTTCATGCCGCATCTTAGCGGCGGCGATGGTTCACATCGCCCTAACGGCGCGACGCTTCTGCCTTTTGGCTGAGGTCGACGAGGCGTTCGGCGCGTTTCATCTCGCGCCAACTTACGATCGCGACGGCGATGAGGGCGACGATGCTGACCCCGTAGGCGGGCCAGACATAGGCGGCGTAACCGCCCATGGCGAAGAACTCGTTCATGCGGGGACCGGCTCCAAACCTAGGCGGATCGTGCGCAGGCGGCGTTGCGAGACTTCCGTGCGCATGCGGATCAGCAGGAACGTGACGTAGAAGACGTTGTAGCCGGCGGCCATCACCAGCAACGGGGCGAGCATCGACGAGGTGATCGTCGGGCCGTCCATGCGGAAAACCGACGAGCCTTGGTGGAGCGTGTTCCACCAATCGACGGAGAATTTGATGATCGGGATGTTGATCGCGCCGACGAGCGCCAGGATGCGGGCGGCGCGGGCGGCGCGCGTGGGTTCGTCGATCACGCTCCAGAGAACGATGTAGCCGAGATAGAGGAAGAAGAGGATGAGGACCGACGTCAGGCGTGCGTCCCAGACCCACCATGTGCCCCACATCGGCTGGCCCCAGAGGCTGCCGGTAATAAGCGCCAATGCCGTGAAGACGCAGCCGATCGGAGCGGAGGCTTTGGCGGCGACGTCGGCGAGCGGGTGTTTCCAGATGAAGGCGACGGCGCTGCTGACCGCCATGCACGCGTAGATGAAGAGCGACATCCAGGCGGCGGGCACATGGACGTACATGATGCGTGCGGCGTCGCCTTGCTGATAGTCGGGCGGGGCGACGAAGAGCGCGAGGTAGAGGCCGGTCACCAGCAGCAACGCCGTGGCGCCGAGCAGCCACGGGGTCAGCATTTTGGCGATGCGGACGAAGCGCTGCGGATTTGCGAATTGCTGCATGGCGCCAATCTAAATTGCGGTCGTGGGTGGTGCTACCGCTAGTCCTCGTTGAGACGCAATGCCGCGGCGGCGGCGATGGGTCCGACGACCAGGGCGATAAGCGAGGCGGCTGTCAGGAAGATCAGGGCTTGTGTGGGATCCTCGTTTGCTTGCGCTGCGGAAACGGCGCTGGCGCCGAAGATCAGGAATGGGATGTTGAGCGGCAGGACGAGGATGGCGAGGACCATGCCGCCGCGCTGGACGCTGGTGCCGAGCGCCGCCGCGGCCGTGCCGATGGCGCTGAGGCCCGGGGTGCCGAGGAGGAGCGATGCGGCGAGGATAGGGATCGCCGGCGTGTCCAAACTCAGCAGCGGCGCGAGCAATGGCGCGAGCAGGCTGATGATGAAGCCGGAGGTCAGCCAGTGTGCGGCGATTTTCGCGAGCGCCACCAGTTCGAGCGGGAGCGGCGAGAGGCGCAGGAGATCGAGCGTGCCGTCTTCGGCGTCGGGTTGAAGGACACGTTCGAGGCCGAGCAGTGTCGCGAGCAGGGCTGCGATCCAGAAGAGGCCGGGGCCGGCTGCGCGTAGTGTGCCGGCGTCGGGGCCCAGGCCTAAGGGCGCGAGCACGATAATGAGGGCGAAGAAGGCGGCGGCGAGCGCTGCGCCGCCGCTCGCTCGCATGCCGATCAGGATGTCGCGCCAGACCAGGGCTCTGAAGGTTTTCATTCCTGATAGCCCAAGGTCATCGTGCGGCGGTCGCCCAAGAACGGCTCGTGGCTGGCAGCGACGATGAGGCCGCCTTGCGCGAGATGCTTCGAGCAGATGTCGTTGAGGCGCGCGCGCGTCGGCGTGTCGAGGGCGACGAGCGGTTCGTCGAGCAGCCAGAGCGGGCGGCGTTGCAGCGACAGTCTTGCGAGCGAGACGCGACGGCGTTGACCGGCGGAGAGCAAGCCGCCGCTGAGTTCGGCGAGCGGCTCTAGGCCCCATGTGGCGATCGCGGCGTCGACGTTCTTCGTCGGCGCACCAAGCAGATTCGCATGGAATTGCAGCGTTTCCATTACGCGCAGCTGCGGGCGGATCGCGTCTTGGTGGCCGACGAAGTGGAGCGATTGATCGCGTGCTTCGTCGGTCAACACGGCGCCGTCTTTGTCGATGACGCGCATGCGGCCGGCGAGCATGCCGAGCAGGCCCGCGATCACTCGCAACAACGTCGTCTTGCCGCTGCCGTTGGGGCCGTGCAGCACCAATGCCTGGCCGCTGGCGACGTCGAAGTTGATGTTTTGGAAGACGACGCGCTCACCTCGTACCGCCGCCAAGCCTTCTGCGATCAGGCGCATCGATCAGATATCCGCAAACGAGCCACCCCGCCCGCGGCCTGAGGCAAAGCGGGCTGCGCCTTGGGTGGATTGTCCGCCGGCCATGCTGGCGCGGCCGTGATTGAACTCGTTCGCCATCGCGCCGGCGTAGTCCATGTCCCATTGCTGATACGCGGACATGCGGTCGTGGCGCATGCAGTCTTGCGGCAGGGCGCTCAGTTCGCGCGCGAGTTTTTCGGCCTCCTCGCGCACCGTGCCTTTCGCCACGACGCGGCTGACGAGGCCCATGGCGAGGGCTTCGTGCGCGGCGACGGGGCGGCCGGTCAGGATCAAATCCATCGCGTGGCCCATGCCGACGAGGCGCGGCAGGCGGACCGTGCCACCGTCGATCAGCGGCACACCCCAGCGGCGGCAGAACACGCCCAGAACGGCGTCTTCTTCGGCTATGCGCATGTCACACCAAAGGGCGAGTTCGAGACCGCCGGCGACGGCGGGCCCCACAATCGCCGCGATCACCGGCTTTGACAGCAGCAGGCGGCTTGGACCCATCGGGCCTTTGTCGTCGGTGCGAATATCCAAGCCGGGTTTGGGGTCTTCGATGCGATTGCCCTTGCCCTCGGCAATGCCTTTGAGGTCCGCGCCCGCGCAGAACGCGCCGTTGTCGCCGTAGAACACGGCGACGGCTGCGTCTTTGTCGCGGTCGAAGGCCAGGAAGGCTTCGACCAGCGCATCCGCGGTTGGCCGATCGACGGCGTTGCGGCGTTCGGGGCGCGACAAAATCACTGTCGTGACGGGCCCGTTACGTTCTGTGCGTACGGCCTCTGTTGTCATGGCGCATTATCCTGATGAGAACTCTCCTTGTGAGATTAGTCCGGTAGCGCGGGTGAGCGAAACTCATTAGTTTTCGCGCCGCCTCCATTAACTTCTGCCTTCAGGAGCCATCCTCCCCGTGACCGCCCCCAATAGTTTCAAATCGAAGAAGACGCTCAAGGTCGGATCCAAGACCTATACCTATTACAGCCTCAAGGCGGCGGAGAAGAACGGACTGACCGGCATCTCCAAGTTGCCGTACTCGATGAAGGTGCTGCTGGAGAACTTGTTGCGGTACGAGGACGACCGCAGCGTGTCGAAGGAAGACATCGAGGCGATGCGCGATTGGCTGAAGGCCAAGAAGTCGGATCTCGAGATCGCGTTCCGTCCGGCGCGGGTCTTGATGCAGGATTTTACGGGCGTGCCTGCGGTCGTGGACCTCGCTGCGATGCGCGATGCGATGACGACGTTGGGCGGTAATCCGGAAAAGATCAATCCGCTGGCGCCGGTGGATCTCGTGATCGATCACTCGGTGATGGTCGATTATTTCGGCACGAAGGACGCGTTCAAGCAGAACGTCGCGCGCGAGTTCGAGCGTAACGGCGAGCGGTATCAGTTCCTGCGCTGGGGGCAGTCGGCGTTCAACAATTTCCGCGTGGTGCCGCCGGGTACGGGCATCTGTCACCAGGTGAACCTGGAATATCTGGCGCAGACGGTTTGGACGACGAAGGTCAAGGAAGGCCGCACAACGACGGAGGTCGCTTATCCGGACACGCTGGTCGGTACCGACAGTCACACGGTGATGGTCAACGGGCTTGCGGTGTTGGGTTGGGGCGTCGGCGGCATTGAAGCGGAAGCCGCGATGTTGGGGCAGCCGCTCTCGATGCTCATTCCCGAAGTCGTCGGGTTCAAGGTGACGGGTAAGCTGCGCGAAGGCGTGACGGCGACGGATCTGGTGCTGACGGTGACGCAGATGCTGCGCAAGAAGGGCGTGGTCAACAAGTTCGTCGAGTTCTACGGGCCTGGCTTGAACGAGCTGCCGCTTGAGGATCGCGCGACGATTGCGAACATGGCGCCGGAATACGGGGCGACGTGTGGCTTCTTCCCAATCGACGATGAGACCATTCGCTATCTGCGCGCGACGGGCCGTGCGAAAGCGCGCGTCGATCTGGTTGAGGCGTATGCGAAGGCGCAAGGCATGTGGCGCGCGCCGAACGCCGAAGATCCGGAATTCACGGATACGCTGAGCCTCGATCTGAACGACGTGGAGCCCAGCATGGCGGGCCCTGCGCGGCCGCAAGATCGCGTACCGCTGGCGACTGCTTCGCAAGGGTTTGCCGAGTCGCTTGCCAAGACGTTCGGTAAGGCCGGCAAAGAGAAAGACACTGCGGCTGTCGAAGGCGCGGACTATCGGTTGGAGCATGGCGCGGTGGTGATCGCGGCGATCACGTCGTGCACCAACACGTCCAATCCGTTTGTGATGATGGCCGCTGGTCTGGTGGCGCGGAATGCGTTGAAGGCTGGGCTGAAGGTGAAGCCCTGGGTGAAGACGTCGCTCGCGCCGGGCAGCCAAGTCGTCGGCGAGTATCTCTCGCGGTCGGGTTTGCAGAAGGATCTCGACAAGCTGGGCTTCAACATCGTGGGTTACGGCTGCACGACGTGCATCGGCAACTCGGGGCCGCTGCCTGAGAACATCAGCGACTCGATCACCAAGGGCGATTTGGTTGCGGCGGCGGTGTTGTCGGGCAACCGCAACTTCGAAGGTCGCGTCAATCCGCAGACGCGCGCGAACTATTTGGCGTCGCCGCCGCTGGTCGTTGCGTATGCGTTGGCCGGGTCGATGACCATCAATCTCACCACCGATCCGCTTGGCCACGACAAGAAGGGCAAGCCGATCTTCCTGAAA
>JAEUMM010000154.1 GCA_016792645.1 Alphaproteobacteria bacterium
AGCGCGCCGGACGAAACGAACTCTTCGATGATCGCGATCGCCTTCGGGTCGCGCGCGGCGGTCAATGCGGTGATGGCAGCGATGCGGAATTCGGCTTCGGAGGAGGCCTTGATCGCGGCGATGGCGTCGCGCGCCACGGGTTCGCCGCCGGTGAAGACGGCCGCCCAGAGCGAGACGGGCACGAGTTCGGGCGGCGTGCCGGGGTTGGGCTGCGACCCGGCGACCGCGCGCAGGTGCGCCGCGCCCTTCGCGGCCATGGCGGAAATCGTCGACGGGTCGCGGCCGATCGTTACCATCATTTCGGCCAGCGTCGCGCGGGCGAGGGTTGTCGCCGCCGTCTCGCGGCGTTTGGGTTCGAGGCCGACATTGGCGAGCCCCGGACCGATCCAGGCTCGAACCTTCTGTTCGAAGAGCGGCAGATCGGCGCGCGTCAGCAGGTTGCCGCGCATCTCGGTGAGGAATTCCTGGATCGTCTTCAGCACGTCCCACGGCGCGCTCTGCGAGAGGGTTTTGAGGGCGGTGACATAGGTCGTCGCGTCGGTGTCGCCGGTGCGGAAGGCGGCGCGCAAGCTGTGCAGCAGCGCCAGATGTTCCGCGGGCGACATGCGTGCGGTCGCGGCGGCGAGCTTTTGCCACTCGTCGCGCGGCATCGAGAAGCGGTAGTAGCCGGCGCCGTTCGTGTTGGGCAGCAGCGTGGCGCCGCATTGGCCGGGCAGCGTGGTCGTCGCCGTGCGTTCGCTGAGCATCGTGCAGGCCAGCGACTTTCCTTTCGCGACGTCGCGCATGCAGACGGGGATCGACCAGAGGCGCTTGTCTTCGACGTTGGGGGCGCCGAAGGGCGTTTGCGTCGTCTCGACGATGAGGTCGCGGTCGCTGCAGGTCGACTTGACGCGCACCAGCGGCACGCCGGGTTGGTTCAGGAAGGTTTCGAAGGCGGGGACGATTTCGGGCTTGCCGGAGCCTTGGGCGAGCGATTCCATGAAGTCGCGCACGTCGGCTGTGCCGTGGGCGAAGCGGCGCATGTGGGTGCGCACGCCTTCGCGGAACGCGTCTTCGCCGACATAGGATTCGAACATGGCCAGGACGCCCGCGCCCTTGTCGTAGGTGAGGCCGTCGAAGGCGTTGGCGATGTCGTCGTTCGATTCGATCGGCTGGCGGATGGCGCGCGCGCTTGAGAGGGAGTCCGTGTCCATCACTTCGAGCGCGCCGCGGATTGTTTCGCGGGCGAATTCGCCTTCGCGCCAGACGGCGTCGGAGGCCTTGTCGCCCATCCAGCTGGCGAAGGCTTCGTTCAGCCAGATGTCGTTCCACCATTTCGGCGTGACGAGGTCGCCGAACCATTGGTGCGCGACCTCGTGCGCGTGGAGCGACATGAAGTACCGCTTCTGGCGAATGGACGAAGCGTCGTCGAGCAGGATGCCGCGTTCGGTGTAGGTGATGGCGCCGGCGTTCTCCATGCCGCCGGCCACGAAGTTCGGCGGCGCGATGAGATCGAGCTTCGGATAGGGGAACGGTTGGGCGAAATAGTCTTCGAGCCAGCGCATCAAGGGCGGCGTGTTGGTCAGGGCGTAGATCACGCGGTCGCCTTTGCCCTTCACCGTGAGGCCACGCAGCGGCACCGCCGGGCGTTGCCGGAAGGCCGGCAGCGTCGGACCTTGCGTCACGTCGTAGGGGCCGACGGCGAAGGCGATGAGGTAGGTGGGCAGCGGTTGGGTCGTCGCGAAGGTGATCTTCTTCAGGCCGCCGTCGATCGCCTCTTCTTTCACGGGCAGCGTGTTGGTCGCCACGGCGTCGGCCGCGGGCGCGGTCAGCGTGATGTCGAAGGGCGTTTTGAAGCGCGGTTCGTCGAAGGAGGGGAAAGCTCTGCGGGCGGAGGTGGCCTCGAATTGCGTCCAGGCGTATTTGTCGCCGGTGTCGGTCATCGACGTCAGAGCGTCGGGTTCGGAGTTGAAGGTGGTCTTGAAGGGGATGCTTACCGTTACTTTTCCGGCGGGCAGTTCTTCTTCGAAGGTCAGCTTGGCGACGCCGCTGTCGTGGACTTGCGTGTAGACGCCTTTGACGTCCTCGGCGCCGGGGCGGCGCGCCGTCACTTGCGCGACGTCCAGGTCTTGGCCGTGGAGATAGATCTCGCGTTTGGCCGCGGTGAGTTCCAAATCGATGTCGACCGTGCCGTCGTAGCCTTTTTCTTCCGGTTTGATCTTGAGGTCTATTTTGTAGCGCAGCGGGGCGACGTCGCGCGGCAGCTGGCCCAACGGCGCCGTGGGGTCGGCGACGACGCGCGGTGCGCCTTCGGGCGGCGACGGCGGTGTTTGCGAGTCACACGCAGCTAGGCTTGACGTGGCGAGCAGACACGCGATGGCAAGACGGACGTTCAGGCGCATTCGAAGTCCCCGATGCTGTTCCGCGACATTAAGGGGCGGCGGACGACTTGTGTACCGGGTGGACGCGCGCGCCTTGCCGCGTTAGATCAAGAATCAGAGACTTCCCGCCACTTGCGAGCACTAGCCCCATGGCCGAACTGACATTGCCGCGGAACAGTAGGGTCAAGCCGGGCAAAACGTGGCCTGCGCCGGAAGGGGCCAAGAACGTCAAGCCGTTCAAGATCTATCGCTGGAATCCCGACGACGGGGAAAACCCGCGGCTCGATACCTACTATGTGGATATCGACAATTGCGGGCCGATGGTTCTGGACGCCCTTATCAAGATCAAGAACGAGATCGATCCGACGCTGACCTTCCGCCGCTCGTGCCGCGAGGGTGTGTGCGGGTCATGCGCCATGAATATCGACGGGTCGAACACGCTCGCCTGCACCAAGGCGACGAGCGAGATCAAAGGGTCGGTCGCCGTCTATCCGCTGCCGGCGATGAACATCGTCAAAGATCTCGTGCCGGACATGACGCATCTCTACGCGCAATACGCGTCGATCGAACCGTGGCTGCAGACGAAGACGCCGACGCCGGAGAAGGAATGGAAGCAGTCGCCGGAAGACCGGGCGAAGCTGGACGGTTTGTACGAGTGCATTCTGTGCGCGTGCTGCTCGACGGCGTGCCCCAGTTATTGGTGGAATCAGGATCGCTATCTGGGACCGGCGGTGTTGCTGCAGTCCTATCGCTGGCTGGCCGACAGCCGCGACGAGGCGAAGGGTGAGCGGCTGGACAATCTGGAAGATCCGTTCCGGCTCTATCGCTGCCATACCATCATGAACTGCGCGAGCGTCTGTCCGAAGGGGTTGAACCCGGCGGAAGCGATCGGCGAGATCAAGCAGATGATGGTGAAGCGGTCGGTTTAACTTTCCTCAGTGTCATCCCGGAAGTTAGGCGAGCGCGTTGCGTGAGCAACGCACTTGCGAGCCTTACTGTCCGGGACACAGGGCCGCTGCGTTAGGCGTTGGCGCATTGGCACTGGGTCCCGGACAGCAAGACGCGTTACCCAAATGCTTCGCATTTGGACGCGTCTAGCTTCCGGGATGACAGTGATTTGTTGTCACGCGCGCACGACGTCGACCATCGCCGATGTCACGATCTTCAGTTCGTCGTCCGTCATCGTGAGGGGCGGGGTTGTGTAGACGATGTTGCCGAACGGGCGGATCCACACGCCCTTTTCGATAAAGCGGCGGCGGAGCTCGTCCTTGTTCAGTTTTTCCAGTTCGATGACGCCGATGGCGCCTTTGATGCGCACGTCGCGCACGCCCGGGATTTCGCGGGCGGGTTCCAGGCCACGGCGCAAGGCCCACTCGATGCGCGCGGCTTGGGCGATGCGGGGTTCCTGCTCGAACAGATCAAGGGACGCGTTGGCCGCCGCGCAGGCGAGTGCGTTGCCCATGTAGGTGGGGCCATGCATGAGCGCCTTCGAGGCGTCGTCGGAGAGGAAGCCTTCGAAGATGCGGTCGGTGGCGACTGTCGCCGCGAGCGGAAGCGTGCCGCCGGTGAGGGCTTTGCCGAGGCAGACGATGTCGGGGACGAGGCCGCCTTGATTCATCGCGAACATCGTGCCGGTGCGGGCGAAGCCGGTGAAGATTTCGTCGAGGATCAAGACCATGTCGTGGCGGCGCGCGGCGTCGGCGATGCGGCGCAAGGTTTCGGCCGAGTGGAATTTCATCCCGGCGGCGCCTTGCACCAGCGGTTCGACGATCACCGCCGCGATCTCCTTCGCGTGGCGATCGAGGATGCGGTCCAAGGCTTCCGTCTTCAGGTGGTCGGACGGCAGGTCGACGACGAACTGTTCGGCGAGCGCGCCCTTGAAGAGGCTGTGCATGCCTTCGTCGGGGTCGCAGATCGCCATCGTGGCGAAAGTGTCGCCGTGATAGCCGCCCTTGAAACTCAGCACCTTCGTGCGGCCGCGTTCGCCGCGGTTGATGTGGAATTGGATCGCCATCTTCAGCGCGACTTCGACGGCGACCGAACCGGAGTCCGAAAAGAAGACGCGGTTCAGATCGCCGGGCAGGAAGGTCGCGAGGCGTTTGGCCAGCGTGAACGCCTGCTCGTGCGCCAAGCCGCCCAGCATCACGTGGGGCAGCGTTTCAAGCTGGCGCGCGACCGCCTCGCGGATGTGCGGGTGATTGTAGCCGTGCGCGACCGTCCACCATGACGCGACGCCGTCGATCAGTTCGCGTCCGTCGGCGAGTTTCAGGCGCACGCCGTTCGCGCCGACGACGGCGAGCGGCGTCTGCGCCGTCTGCATTTGCGCGTAGGGCAGCCAGATATGCGGCCAACCTTGGGTCAGCCACGCCGGCGGCTTGGCGCTCAAACGTCCATCGGACGAATGCCGAGCTTCGCCCAGAGGGCGTCGTCCTTCTCTTTTGCTGGGTTCTTGGTCGTGAGCAGTTTGGCGCCGATGAAGATCGAGTTGGCGCCGGCGAGGAAGCAGAGCGATTGCAGTTCTTCGCTCATGTGTTCGCGACCGGCGGACAGGCGCACGACGGAGGCGGGCATCATGATGCGCGCCGCGGCGATGGTGCGGACGAATTCGATGCCGTCGATCGGGTTGCTGTCGCCGAGGGGCGTGCCCTTCACTTTCATGAGCGAATTGATGGGCACCGATTCAGGCGGCGTCGGCAAATTTGCCAGCATCACCAGCATGCCGATGCGGTCGTCGCGTTCTTCGCCCATGCCGACAATGCCGCCGCAGCAGACGCTCATGCCGGCGTCGCGCACCCGTTCCAGCGTGTCGAGACGGTCCTGCAGCGTGCGCGTGGTGATGACCTTGCCGTAGTACTCGGGGCCGGTGTCGACATTGTGGTTGTAGTAGTCGAGGCCGGCATCGGCCAAACGTTCGGCTTGGTTTTCGGTCAGCATGCCCAGCGTCATGCAGGTCTCAAGGCCCATGGCCTTCACTTCGCTGACCATGGCGCAGACCGCGTCCATGTCGCGGTCTTTCGGCTCGCGCCATGCCGCGCCCATGCAGAAGCGCGATGCGCCGCCGGCCTTTGCCGCCGCGGCCGCTTCCTTCACGGCGTCGAGGTTCATGAGCTTCGTTGCTTTGAGGCCGGTGTCGAAATGCGACGACTGGCTGCAATAGCCGCAATCCTCCGCACAGCCGCCGGTCTTGATCGAGAGCAGCGTCGACATCTGCACTTCGTTCGCATCGAAATGCGCGCGGTGGACCGACTGTGCGCGGAAGATCAAATCCGCGAACGGCAGCTCGAACAGCGCACGGGCTTGCGGCACCGTCCAACGCAATTCCGTGGACGCGGTCGGCACGGCGGCGGCCTTGGGCCGGGCGGCAATTGGTTCGATGGTCATCGCGCTGCTTTAAGTTGATGGCGGGAAGCGGCGCAGCATAGGTACGGGCGCGGCGGCGTCAAGAAAACTGAGGCCTCCGGTCACAGCTTTCGGCTGCAGAAACTGATCTTGGCGCGTCTTGTCTTTTCAGGCCAGCTCAACTTGAATGCGACTTCGTTTCGGGCATCTTCAGTGTTTGCGGGGTGACATGGCGCGGCTTGTTCTTTGTGGCACGATTTCAACTGCTTTGGCGGCCGCCAGTTTTTGCGAAGGCGCCGCGTCGGCCGCACCGGGCGCCGACGTGTACGGTGCGAAGCCCGCGCTCAGCCAGGTTCGAATCTCTCCCGACGGCACGCATCTGGCGATGATGGCGGCTCAGGGCGACGTGATTACGGTGACCATTACCAAGATCGGCGGCGCGACCTGCAACTTCGGATCGGGCGAACTCAAGTTTCGCGAGATTTTTTGGGCGAACCCTGAAAGGTTGATCGCGAAGGTCAGTTTCACCCAAGCGCTCGACAAAGGTTCGAGCGACACCACGTATACGTACGAGTTCTATCGCGCGATCTCGGTCAATACTAATTGCCAGGATCCAAAGGAACTGCTCGCCGATCTTCGCGGGCTGGGCAACATCACAGGTTTCGATTTTGTCGGCCGCGCGCCGGACGGCAAGAACCTCCTGGTCTCGGCGATCAATGTCGGCGCTACGGCGCGTCCCGTGGATTCTCGTTTGAAGGGCATCGAGACGACGGGAATCGACGTCTTTCTGGTCGACGCCGCGACGGGCGCGAGCCGGAAGTACGACGACGGTACGAACAAGACGGTCGCGTGGTTCGCCGACTCGGCGGGCAATCTGCCTCTTAGGCTTGAGAAGGACGTCAAGTCCGGCCGCATCACGGCGCAGGCGCGCATCGGTGGATCGAAGGACTGGCAAACCGTCTACGATAGCGACGGCGTCGATCCCTCGCGCCGCATCGGTTTCAGCGCGATCGGCAATCGTCCCGACACCGCGTATGTCGTCACGCGCAACGGCGGCGACAAGCGCGGCGTCTATGAGTTCGACTTCAAGACCAAGGCGATCGGCCGACAGGTCTTCCAAAGCCAGCGGGTCGACGTATCGGACGTTATTTTCGACAGCTACTCGCAGCAGGCCGTCGGCGTCAGCTATGTCGACGACTTGCCGGTCGCGCAGTATTTCGATCGCGGCTACGCGCAGATGCAAGCCGATTTGGCGGCGACGTTTCCGGGCGAGTACGTGGAAGTCGTGTCGGTCAGCAGCGACCGAAAGAAGTTCGTCGCTTATGTCGAAGGCATCCAGAATCCGGCGGGCGCTTATCACTTTGTCGATATGACGGTTCCGGACATGAGCAAGATCGGCGCGCGCTACGCGACGGTGACGGCCGCGGACGTGGCGCCGGTGAAATCGTTCACCTATCAGGCGCGCGACGGGTTGACGATCCCGGCGTATCTGACCCTGCCGCCCGGATCGAGCGGGAAAGGTCTTGCGCTTGTGGTGTTGCCGCACGGCGGTCCGGCCGCGCGCGACGACGCGAGCTTTGACCCCTGGCCGCAGTTTCTGGCGACGCGCGGCTATGCGGTGCTCCAGCCTCAGTTTCGCGGCTCGGAAGGGTTCGGTTCACGACACAAAGCGATGGGCCGGCATAAGTGGGGCCTGGAGATGCAACACGACATCACCGACGGCGTAAAGCACCTGATCGCGAACGGCACCGTCGATGCCGCGAAGATCTGCATCTTCGGTTGGTCTTACGGCGGCTATGCGGCGATGGCGGGGCTCGCGTTCACGCCGGAGCTTTACAAATGCGGTGTGTCGGGTGCGGGGCCGTCGGATTTGCAGCTCCTCGTCGGCGATGCGTCGCGCAAGAGCGAGAGCGAATATCTTGGCGGTGATTCGTGGCGCGACTGGCTCGGTGATCCAACAGCCGATCGTGAGCGGCTGATTGCGACGTCGCCATCCAAACACGCGGCGAATATCAAGGCGCCCTTGCTGCTGATCCACGGCAAGGACGACATCGTCGTTCCGATCCGCCAGAGCTTGGTCATGGTCGACGCGATGAAAGCGGCCGGCAAGCAAGTTGAGCTGATTACGATCAGCGGCGATGATCATTGGCTGTCGCGCCCGTCGACGAACAAGCGCGTGCTTCAGGAGTTGGAGCGCTTCTTGGGTCAGAATCTGAAGTAAGCGGACTTCGCGCGCGCTTACGGGATTGTGCTAGAAACGGGGGATGAGTTCCCTTGACCACTACGCTGCGCGAAAGTTGGCGCAGCTTCGCTCTGCAACACTGTACCGCGGCCTGCGCACGACAGACACGGGCGCGGGGCATCGTGTGCGGTCGGGCGGTTTGAATTTTTGCTCCAACGATTATCTGGGGCTTGCCACCGATCCGCGCCTTGCGGCTGCGGCACAGGAGGCGGCGGAGGCCTATGGCGTTGGCGCCGGTGCGTCGCGGCTGGTTACCGGCAACCATTCTCTCTACGGCATGTTG
>JAEUMM010000157.1 GCA_016792645.1 Alphaproteobacteria bacterium
GGCTTCGCGCACGCGCTGGGAACGTTCGCCCCACGGCTGGCCGAACGTCGAATACGCGAGAAGGGCGACGTGCGGCTCGTAGCCGAAGCGGCGGACGACGGCCGCGGTCTGCACCGTGATGTCGGCGAGGACGTCGGGTTCGGGCATCTCATGTACGTTGGTGTCGGCGACAAAGACCGTGCGGCCGCCGTGCAGGATGATCGAGACGCCCATCAGGCGCTCACCCGGTTTCGGATCCAGGACGTGGCGGACGTCGGCGAGCGCCACCGAATAGTGGCGCGTCACGCCGGTCACCATCGCGTCGGCGTGGCCAGCGGCGACGACGGAGGCGGCGAAGATGTTGCGGTCGAGCGTGACCTGGCGCAGGCAGTCGCGATGCAGCGCGCCGCGGCGCTGCCAACGTTTGTAAAGCGCGTCGGCGTATTCGGCTGTGCGCGGGCTTTCGCGGGCGAATTGCACTTCGAGTTCGCGGAATTCTTCGATGCCGGCTTGGCGCGCGGTTTCTTTGATGCGTTCCGGATCGCCGACGAGGATCGCCTTGCCGAGGCCGGACGCTTGGTAGGAAAGGGCGGCGCGGATGACGGGTTCTTCTTCGCCCTCGGCGAAGACGACGCGCTTGGGCTGCATGCGCACGCGGGCGACCACGCGCTGAACGATCGAGGCGACGGGGTCGAGGCGTGAGGCGAGTTCGTTGGCGTAGCGATCGAGGTCGGCGATCGGTTTGCGGGCGACGCCGGACTCCATCGCGGCCTTGGCGACGGCGACGGGGACGCGGGAGATCAAGCGCGGGTCGAACGGTACGGGGATGATGTAGTCGGAACCGAATTTCGGCCGTGCGCCAAGGTAGGCGGCGGCGACTTCGTCGGGCACGTCTTCGCGCGCGAGTTCGGCGAGTGCATGCACGGCGGCGATTTTCATCTCATCGTTGATCGTGCGCGCGCGAACGTCGAGTGCGCCGCGGAAGATGTAGGGAAAGCCCAGGACGTTGTTGACCTGGTTCGCGTAGTCCGAGCGACCGGTCGCGATGATGGCGTCGCTGCGCACGGCGCGCACGTCTTCGGGCGTGATTTCCGGGTCGGGGTTGGCGCAGGCGAAGATCAGCGGCTTCGGCGCCATGGATTTGACCATGGCTTGCGTCATGGCGCCTTTGACGGAGAGGCCCAAGAACACGTCGGCGCCTTCCACCGCTTCGGCCAGGGTGCGCATTTTGGTCGTCACCGCGTGGGCCGACTTCCACTGGTTCATGCCTTCGGTGCGACCTTTGTAGATCACGCCTTTGGTGTCGCAGAGGATCGCGTTTTCGTTCGGCATGCCCATCGCCTTGATGAGCTCGAGGCAAGCGATGCCGGCGGAGCCTGCGCCGTTCACGACCATCTTCGCGGTCTTGATGTCGCGGCCGGTGAGATAGAGCGCGTTGATGAGGCCGGCCGCAGTGATGATCGCTGTGCCATGCTGATCGTCGTGGAAGACGGGGATGTCCATCAACTCGCGCAGGCGTTGCTCGATGATGAAGCAGTCCGGGGCTTTGATGTCTTCGAGGTTGATGCCGCCGAAGGTCGGGCCCAGGT
>JAEUMM010000181.1 GCA_016792645.1 Alphaproteobacteria bacterium
ACGCGGGTCTATGGGCAGCTCAACCCGACGATCACGGGCACGGTCTCGGGTCTGAAGAACAACGACACCGTCGAATCGATCGCGCTGGGACAGGCGCTGTGGCAGGCGAACGCCGACGAGACGTCCAATGTCGGGTTCTACGCGATCGAAGGGTCGGGGCTCGTGATCACCAGCGGCAATTACGAGAGCGAGATCCTGCAATCGGACTCCAACCAGTTCGCGATCAGCATCACGCCGGCGCAGTTGTTCTATCTGGCCAACCCGTCGTCGCGCCTGGCCGGGTATCCTGACCCGCTCTATACGGGGCAGGTCTTGGGGCTGGCCAACGGCGAATCGCTCGACGAGGTCACAGGCGGGGATTTGCTGTTCACGACCAACGCGACCCACGATTCGCTGGGCGGGTACTACGCGATCAACGGTTCCGGGCTGACGGTGACAAGCATCAATTATAGTGCGACTATCCTGCAGGATCCCAGCAACGCGACCGCTCTCATCATTCAGGACATTCCTTCGCAAGCCGTGCAGGCGAACGGGGAAAGCACGACCGAGAACGACGGCGCGGTGAATCAGGAGCAGAACGACATGTCTTCGCGGCCGAACGAACTTGGCATCGTTGGCGTCGATACCGTCACGGACGATCTCGCCGACGGCAAGAACGATCAACTGGCCGATCAGCTGTGCGTGCTTGGCGCGGCGGAGGCGGCGAACGCGCCGGGCTGCGTCACGCAGCAGCAACAGCAGGGCCGCTAAAGCCCTATGGCGCGGCGCGGGAGTTTTGCGGTCATCGGCGGGCTTCTGCTGCTGACCGGGGCAGGGTTCGGGGTATGGAGCCTGATGGGCGGTTCGACGTCCACAAGCGGCAGCCCATCGAGTTCGTCGTTCGGCTTCGAAGCGTGGCTCGTGCGTTGTCAGACGGTGAAAGACAACGTCGGTTGCGGCATGTCGCAACAGATTCTCGATCAGCGTTCGCGCCAGCCCGTGCTGCAACTGCATTTGGGACGCGCGGTGTCGGGTGAAGGGCATCAGCTCGTCGCTGTTCTGCCGCTGGGCGTGGCCGTGCCGCCCGGCATCGTGATTCAAATCGGCGAGACCAAACGCAACGTGGCGTTCACGCAGTGTCTACCGGGCGGCTGCGTTGCGCCGCTGCCCGTCGATGCCGCGCTCCTTGGCCTGCTCAAGTCGGGAAAAGACGGACGCATCGGCGTCGTCGACCGGGGCGGTAAGACGGTCGTGGTGCCGTTCTCGCTCAAGGGATTTGCGCCGGCGTTCGACAAGATGGAAGCGAGCGGTGGCAACGGCGCAAGCGGTGCAACCTGGTGGAGTGGTTCCGCGAACTCTTCGGAAACGAAGTGACAACTTACAACAGACCGGAAAAATTGCGATTTCCATGAAACGATTTTTACCGCTTCTCGTTGTCGCCGGCTCGCTGATTGCGGCGCCGGCTTTTGCGCAACCGGCGACGGAGACCAAACCCGCCGGGCCGCCGCCGGGTGTCGCGACCAAGACCTTCGACGATTGGCTGGTGCGCTGTCCCACCGAGCCTAAGCCCGCGCCATGCGACGCGGTGCAGCTGCTCTTGGAGCCGAAGTCGAAGCAGCGCGTGCTGAGCGTGTCGGTCGCTTACGACCAGGTGAAGGCGTTGCCGGTGGTGCGCATCGTGCTGCCGCTGGGCGTTTGGCTGCCGAATGGCGTCACCGTGCAGGCGGGCGATGTGAAGGTCGAGAAGGTGGTCGTCAGACGTTGCGAACCGTTCGGCTGCGTTGTCGAAGGGTTTCTGGACGCCAAGTTGCGCGATGCCATGCGCAAGGGCGGTGACGCGAAGATCGTCGTCTATGACCAGAACCAGAAGCCGCTCGACCTGAAGTTTTCGCTAAAGGGATTCGCGGCCGCCGAAGACCACATGACGGTCGAGACGAAAAAGCTGCCGCCGCCGACACCGGCCGCGGCACCGCCGTCCGCACCTGCAGCACCCGCGACGCCTCCGGCAGCGCCTGCGCCAACGAAGCCCGCCGCGACGCCATAGCGCGCGGTCGGCCCGGAACCTTACTTTTCTGTCAGAATCTTCCTCGCCGGCACTACCTGGGCGGTCTGGCGGTGGGCTTCCGGTTACGGTAAAGAAGTACGCCTTCGTCCGCCCTCGAACTTTGTCGGTACCCATGTCGTTTGCTGATCGTTTGGTCCGTTTCGGCGTTGCTCTCGCTTTCGCCGCGCCGCTTGCCGCCTGTGCGGGGGACGATGACCGTCCGCGCGCGGAAATGCCGGAGACGCCGCCGGAGCAGATCTACTCCCTAGCGCTGACCCAGCTCGATAAGGGCAATTGGATTCCCTGCGCCCAGGCCTTCGATGAGGTCGAGCGGCAGCATCCCTATTCGGTATGGGCGCGGCGCGCGATTCTGATGTCGGCGTTCTGCTACTACCAGGGCAACAAGTACAACGAGGCGATCCTGGCCGCGGACCGGTTCATCACACTCCATCCCGGCAACAAGGACGCACCGTACGCTTATTATCTGAAGGCCGTGTCGCTCTACGAGCAGATCGTCGATGTGGGTCGCGATCAGCGCCGCACGGAGCAGGCGATGGCGGCGCTCGGCGAACTCGTCCGCCGCTTCCCGCAGACGGACTATGCGCGCGACGCGCGGTTGAAGCTTGACCTGACGAAGGATCACTTGGCCGGCAAGGAAATGGCGATCGGCCGTTACTATCTGCGCCGCGGCGAGGAATTGGCTGCGATTTCGCGCTTCCGCACCGTCGTCGAGAAGTATCAGACCACCAGTCACGTGCCGGAAGCTTTGCACCGCTTGGTCGAGGCCTATCTGCAGCTTGGCGTCGTGGGCGAGGCGCGGACCGCCGCCGCCGTTCTTGGGCACAACTATCCGGGCACGGATTGGTACGAAGATTCCTACACGCTGATGGCGGAGTACGGGAAAGAGCCGCGCGGCAAGTCGGTGATGCAGGCGAAGCTGCCCGCGGAAGCGACACCCGTTGCGCAGCCCGCGTCTGGCGCCGTGCCGGTTTCCGCGCCGCCTGCGGCCACCGCCGTCGTGCCGCCGCCGGCCGAGCTGAAAGCGCCGGCGCCTGAGCAGGAGCCGCCGCCCGCCACCACGGCTGACGACACCACCGCGCCTTCGCCCGACCAAGGCACGAAGGAAGAGGACGGCGGCTGGTTCGACTGGTTCTGACACCCAAGAGAGTGGGCTTTCAGCCCGCTCTTTTCTCTTTTTGTTCTATCCGTTAAGTCTGCACCGCTTGCCAAGAGCGGGCGGGATGCCCGCGCTCCCAGGAGTGCCCCCATGCTGACTTCGCTTTCGATCCGCGACTTTGTGTTGATCGAGCGGCTGGATCTGGAGTTTTCGCGCGGGCTCTGCGTTTTGACGGGCGAGACGGGGGCGGGGAAATCCATTTTGCTTGATGCGTTGGGGCTCGCCACAGGCGGGCGGGCCGAGCGCGGGTTTATTCGCGGCGGGGCAGGGCAGGCGTCCGTCACTGCGGTGTTCGATCCGCCGGCGGCGCATCCGGCGCGCGCGGCGCTGTCGGGCAACGGACTTGAGAGCGCGGGCGCGCTGATTTTCCGGCGCGCGATTTCACCGGACGGCCGCAGCCGGGCCTTC
>JAEUMM010000191.1 GCA_016792645.1 Alphaproteobacteria bacterium
GCTCGCCCTTACGCACGGCCGCACGCTCACGACCGTCGTCTATTTCGCGACCGTCGCGGCCATGGCGGCAATCGCGATCGCGCTCATGAGCCTCGCCGGTCTCTCAAGCCTCGTCGCCGCCGGCTATCAAGATCTCGGCGCGATCCTCGGCAGCATCGCCAGCGACGGCGCCAGCGCGCCGCGCCACCCCAACATCGAAATCCAAAGCGTGATCGAAGGGCGCCACCTCGCCTTCTACCAAGAGATTGCGCGCTTCATCGCGGGCCTCGTCGGCACCACACTCGGCGCGACAATCATCAGCCATCTCTACCTGACGCTGCGCAACGAACCGGCAGCCTAAGCCGTCGCGCCAGCCGCCTGCCGCCGCCACGTCGCGGGCGGCACGCCGAGCTCGCGCTTAAATGCACGCGTAAACGCGGCCTCGGACTCGTAACCGGTATCGAACGCGATCTGCCCGATCGACAGTCGCCCTTCGCGCAGCTTGTGCGTCGCGATCTGCATGCGCCAGTTCGTGAGATACTTCATCGGCGGCTGTCCGATCAGCGTCGTGAACCGCTCCGCAAACGCCGAGCGTGAGAGGTTGACCGCTTGCGCAAGCTCGTCGGCTGTCCACTGCCGCGCGACCTGCGTATGCATCAACGCCAGCGCCTTGCCGATCGCCGGGTCGCGCAAACCCGCGAGCCAACCCGTCGACTCTTCAGGCAGCGTCGCCACATAACGGCGCACCGCCTCCACGAACATCAGCTCCGACAACTTCGCGATGACCGTCGCGCCGCCCACGCGCCCCTCCGCAAGCTCGCGCGCGGCGAACGCAAACGACTGCTTGATCCAATCGCCGCCGGGCGTCTCCTTGACGTTAAGCGTGATCAGCGGCGGCAACGCCGCCATAATCGGATTCTGTTGCGCGTCGCTGCCCAGATAGCCGCACACGATGTGCGTTTCCTCACCACCACCGCCATGCGTCACCTGCGGAATGCCGAGGCCGGGCGCGGGCAGCACCACGTCCGCCGCGGGGATAGGTTTCACCTCAAGTCCGCTGGCCAGGATATGCACGTCGTTGCGCGGCAACAGCACGATTTCGCCCGATCTCAGCTCGATCGGCGGACCGTTTCCAACGCGCGCAAGCAAGCGCCCGTCGACGACATAGTGAAAGCCGATCACCTGCGCAGGCGTGCGCGAATCGAGGAAAGGCTCGAAGTCCACGCCTTCGACGCGACCCGCGATGCACCACGGCGCGCTGAATTTGGCGTCGAGAAACACGCCGCCGACCAGGCGCACCACGCGCAAGACATCTGAAAGAGCATCCATGTGTGACGAACTCACATCGACCTGGCGTTTCGGTCAAGTGGTCCGGCGTCCCGGTCATTCAACGCGCGGACGCAAAACCTTAGTTGATCGCCCCATGACGGGGCCGCTGTTGGTCTCGAACCGACGGAAGGAAGTCCGAAATGTCCACCGCAGAAACCCTGAAAGCCGAACCCAAGATCACCAACGGCGTTAACGTCACCGCCCTCTTCGACACCATCGCCGCCGTCAAGGGCAACGCCGAGATCGCGAAATTCAACTTCCGCCTCACCAACAAATGGATGGGCGGCGAGAAAAACCGCTCGACGATCAAGGAATTCACCGGCGCGCTCGAAGAGCACCGCACCGACGGCAAGTCCTTCGTCGCCGAGAACGGCGAGCATCAAGTCCTGCTCGGCGAAGACAAAGCGCCGAACCCGGTCGAGTGGCTCTTGCACGCGCTGATCGGCTGCATGACGACGACGACCGCCTATCACGCGGCCTCGCGCAACATCACGGTCGAAGCCATCGACTCGCAGATCGAAGGCGATCTCGACCTGCGCGGCTTCCTCGGCCTCAGTGAAGAAGTCCGCAAGGGCTACAGCGCGATCCGCGTGCGCATGCGCGTCAAGACGAAAGCCGAACCCGCGACGATCAAGGCGCTGACCGCCATGTCGCCGGTCTTCGACGTCGTCTCGCGCGGCGTACCGGTCGACGTGAAAATCGAAACCTACTGAAGACGTGCCTTCGGCGGCGTCGAAAACCGGCGCCGCCGACAAAATCCAAATGAGGTCCACCATGTTTGCGTTCGAATTCGACATCATCGAAGCGGAAACGGCAGCGGAAACCGATCAGGTCGTCGCCTTGCTGCGCGACTACAAGCTCTGGCTCAGCCGGCGTTACGTCAACGAGACGTTGATCCTCGAAGAGCACTTCGACGACAACGAATGGCAAAGCGAACTCGCCGACCTCAAAGGCCACTACGGCGCACCCTTCGGCGCGATCCTGCTTGCGCGCGCCAACGGCGTCGCCGCCGGCTGCGTCATGCTGCGCGGCATCGGCGAAGACATCGGCGAGGTGAAGCGTCTCTTCGTGCGCCCCGCCTATCACGGCCTCGGCATCGGCCGCGCGTTGTTGACCAGGCTCGCGAGCTTGGCGCTGCAGCGCGGCTATAGGACGCTGCGGCTCGAAACCGGCGCGCGCCAAACGGAAGCGCAAAACCTCTACGGCTCGGCGGGCTTCCATCGCATCGCGCCGTATTACGAAGTCACAGGCTGGTTCAAGGACAACATGCGGTTCTTCGAGGCGCCGTCACAAATCGTCGCCGCCGCAAACAACGCGCCGGCGCAACTGCCTGTCGCGGCTTGAGAGAAACATCATGACGACGCCGCTTTGGGTTCTGCTCGCCTTCGCCATGTGGACGCTCGCCGTCCTCATGGTCGGCATCGGCGTCCGCCGTTGGTCGCTGATCCTGACGGGCCGCGCGCAACTGACCGATTTTCCGGCCGACATGCCGCACGGCACGCCCGCCTACCGCCGGGCTGTGCGTGCGCACGCGAACTGCGTTGAGAACCTACCTGTTTACGGCGCCATCGCCGTTGCGGCGTTCGCGGCCAACGCCCAAAGCAGTTCGATCGATACCCTCGCCCTCGTCTTCATCGCGGCCCGCGTATGCCAAACGCTTGTGCACGTGACCCTCGTCGAAACCAACGCGACCGTGATGATCCGCTTCCTGTTCTTCCTCACACAAATCGTGGCGATGTTCTGGCTCGCCGCCGAGGTCGCCCGTCACGCATCGACTTAAAAGACTCTGAGAGACCAACCCCAAGACCGCCGAACCAACGAAGGAACGACCATGACCTACCAATACAATTTCAAAGACGTCCTCGGCCGCGCCGAACGCATCACCTGGCGCGTCGAAGATCTTATCGGCGAAGGCAAGACGCTGGACTTCGCTAAACCCTTCATGCCCGAAAGCCTCGCGCGCGTCGAAGGACTGGCATTCCTGTCGCCGGCCGAGAAGCGCATGCTCAACCAAATTCGCGGCCACGCTTACCTGTCGCTCTTCGGCGTGATCGAGGAGTTCATTCTGCCCTTCGTGCTCGACCACGCGCGCCCGCTCGTCAACGGCGAGGACTACCGAGCCCGCGCGTTCCTGGAGTTCGCCGGCGAGGAGGCGAAACACATTCACCTCTTCCGCTGCTTCAAGAACGAGTTCGTCAAGGGCTTTCACGTCGACTGCAAGGTGATCGGGCCGGCCGACGCCATCGCCGGCCACATCCTCTCGCATCACCCGCTGTCGGTTGCGCTCGCGATCCTGATGATCGAATGGACGACCCAGCGTCACTTCCAGGATTCGATCCACGACGACGGCGCGCTTGATCCGCAATTCAAGAACCTGCTGAAGCATCACTGGATGGAAGAGATGCAGCACGCCCAGCTCGACACGCTCATGTGCGAGATGATCGCGGACGGCATGACGCAGGCGCAAATCGACGAAGCCATCGACGGCTTCCTCAAGATCGGCGCCTTCATCGACGACGGCCTGAAGCAGCAAACAGCCTTCGATCTCGAGGCGCTCGAAGCGGCGGTCAATCGCAAGCTCAGCCAACAAGAGCGCGACACGTTCATGACGGCGCAACATCAGGCGAACCGCTGGACCTATCTCGGCACCGGCCTGACGCACAAAAACTTCCTCGAAACGCTGGGCCAGCTCAGCCCCGCGAAGCGCGCCATGATCGAAGGCGTGTCCGGCACGTTTTGCTGAGCGTCAAGGCTTCAGCGCACGCGCTCTTGAGCGGAGAGGCCGCGCCACCTATCGTGTCCCCAAGCGCCGCGTCGCGCGCTTGGGAACTCTCGCATGCAACGTGCCGCGCCGGCTGATCCGGTCGATGTTCTTGCCAGCATGCCGCTGACCTTCAGCGGCGCGTCCGCGTGGCTGCAATCCCACTGGCCCGAAGTACTCACCGCGCTGCTCTGGATCGTCGTCGCGCTCGCCGCAGGGGCCGCGATCTATCTCGGCCTGAAACTCGCCCGCGATCGTCTGGTCACAATCCTGCGCAACGACAAGGACCGCGCCATCGTCTGGCGCTCGGTCGCCGCTACCGTCGTCGCCAACACCTGGCGCGTCTCGTTCTTCGTCCTGTCGGCCTCCGTCGCAGCCGCCATCTTAGGCCTCTCGCCCGCATGGTGGCGCGCCGTGATCGGCGCCACCCTGGTCGTGCAGGTCGGCCTATGGCTGGGCT
>JAEUMM010000219.1 GCA_016792645.1 Alphaproteobacteria bacterium
GTGCTTTGGAAGAACCTGGACGTCTCGGACGCCGGCACGCATGCCTTGCCTTCTATCTCCCAGCTGTGGCGCCGTCCGAAGCGCGAGGAGGGTGGCCGTGCACCCAACTCGTTTGTCCTGGGCGCCGGCAAATGCGGAACGACCAGCCTGCACGCCATCTTGCGTCAGCACCCGGACATACACGCCAGCCCCGTGAAAGAGCCGACGTTCTTTTGCGACAACTTCCAGCTGATTCGCGATCCGCTCGAGTATTTCCGTCAGTTCGACAGCCCGGCGTCGGTCCGTATCGAATCCTCGCACGCCTACCTGACGAACCCCGGCACCGCCGAAACGTTGAGGACGCTGTTTCCGGACGCAAAGTTCGTATTGATCCTTCGCGACCCCAAGAACCGCGCCTACTCGCTCTGGCGCCACATGCGGCGTCTGAAGCATGAGGTCGATGGGCTTCCCTACGAGGACATTACCGACTTCGCGGCCGCCCTGAAGGCGGAGCCCGAACGCTTCGCCTCGCGCGCCTTCGCCGAAAATTGCCGCCAATATTTCTGGAACTTCCTCTATTGCCGGTCGTCGCTTTATGACGAGCAGATCGAACGCTACGCCGCGCTCTTCGACCGCAACCAGTTCCACGTTCTAAGCTTGGCCGAACTGTCGTCGGCGCCGGTCGAGACGACGCAAGAGATCATGCGCTTCCTCGATCTCGACCCCGCGCCGGTCAAACACTTCGACTTCCAGGCCAAGAACCGGACGCGCACGCCCTATCCCAACTATTGCGAGGAGAGCGACAAAATCATGAGCGCGGCCTTCGAAGGCCTCACCGACCGTACGGATCGCTTGGTCGGCCGCCGCCTCGACTGGTCCACATAGGCCGCGTCGTTTCGCAAAAGCCCGTGCTAAGGATGGCGAACCCAAACCATTGAGGGCCGCCATGTCAGAACCCGTCATCAAAGTCGACGTCGAAAACGAAGTCGCACTCGTCACGTTGAATCGCCCGACCGCGATGAACGCCCTCTCGCGCGAACTGCGCACGGCCATCGCCGACACGTTCGAGAAATTGGAAGCCGATCCCGCCGTCCGCGTCGTGATCCTCACCGGCGCCGGCAAAGCCTTCTGCGCAGGCCTCGACCTCAAGGAACTCGGCCAAGGCCGCGACACGGTGCAAGGCACGGTCGAAACGAAAGACCCCGTCACCTCCATCGCAAGATTCTCCGGCCCCATCATCGGAGCGATCAACGGCGTTGCCATCACCGGCGGTTTCGAACTCGCCCTCGCCTGCGACGTCCTGATCTGCTCCAGCGAAGCCCGCTTCGCCGACACCCACGGCCGCGTCGGCATCTTGCCCGGCTGGGGCCTCTCGCAAAGGCTCTCGCGCACCATTGGCATCTACCGCGCGAAAGAACTGTCGCTGACCGGAAATTTCCTGACAGCGCAGCAAGCCGCCGACTGGGGTCTCGCCAACCGCGTCGTCGCGCCGGACGAACTCATTCCCGCAGCGAAGAAACTCGCAAACGACATGCTCTCCCTCGTCCCCGAAGCGTTGAGCGGATACAAGCGCCTCATCGATCAAGGCTACGCGGAGAATTTCGGCGACGCGCTCAAGACCGAACTGAAATTCTCCGGTGCCGCCAACAAAGCGGTGCGCTCCGCCGACATCGAAGCCCGCCGCGAAACCATCCGCCAACGCGGCCAAACCCAAAAGGGCTGAACTACGCACTCCCCACTTCGTCATGGCCAATCGGTGTCTACTTACTTCTTCTTCGCGCGCGGCTTCGCGGCGGAGACACCGGCCAGCGACTTCTGAAGTTTCTTCGGCGCCTGCCGCCGCCACGCGACCTGCAGGCGATGCGTCAACTCCGCGTCGTCGATCTTTGGCAACCGCACCAACACAGCGGGCCATCCCTTGTAGTGGTCGGTCTCGAAATAGATGTCGCCGTTCATCTGCATGAGGAATTCCTTCTCCTCAAGATTGCACATGACGACCAGAACGCCGGGCTCACGCACGCGCGCCAAGAATTTGCCCGCGACCTTCAGGCTCGGCATCCCGTAGGACGGCGCTTCCTCGACCCCCGGCAGCTTCGCCGCCGCGATCAACTTCTTCACCCGCGCAACGTCGCGCGAGAGATCGCGCGCAGATGCTTTGGGCAGGGCAGCCTTTGCCTTCGGTTTGGTTTTAGAGGCCGGTGTCGACTTCGCCATACCCAAACCTCGCACACCGGCCGCTGCGCCTTCAACGCCCCTTGCCCGCCGAGCGCCAATCGTTTCCACTCCCGCCGCCAAACTGGGGATTCCGCCGACTATGGCCAAGCCGCTCTGGGCGCTCGACGCCACCGAAACCGCACGCCTCATCCGCAAGAAGCAAACCTCCGCGACCGAGGTCGTCGAAGCCCACCTCGCCCGCCTCGATGCGATGAACCCGAAACTGAACGCGGTCGTGCGCGCGCTCCACGACGACGCCCGCGCCGAAGCCGCCGCCGCCGACGAGGCCATCGAATACGGCGACAAGCTCGGCCCCCTGCACGGCGTGCCGATCACGACCAAGATCAACGTCGATCAAACGGGCCTGCCGACCGACAACGGCGTCAAGATGCTGAAAGACCTGATCGCGAAGGAAGACTCGCCCCAGGTCGCAAACCTGCGCGCAGCCGGCGCCATCGTCATCGGCCGCACGAACTCGCCGGCCTTCGCCATGCGCGCGACGACGGACAACGCGCTGCACGGCCTGACGCGCAACCCGTGGAACGAAGACGTCACGTGCGGCGGATCAAGCGGCGGCGCAGGCGCAAGCCTCGCCGTCGGCATCGGCGCGCTCGCGCAAGGCAACGACATCGGCGGCTCCATCCGCTGGCCCGCCTACTGCAACGGCGTCATCGGCCTGCGCCCCAGCATCGGCCGCGTGCCAGCGCACAACCCATCGGCAGCGGCGCCGCGCGCCTTCGCAGCACAGATCATGTCGGTGAACGGACCGATGGCGCGCTCCATGCGCGACATCCGCTTGGGCCTCGCCGTCATGTCGGAAGGCGACCCGCGCGATCCGATGTGGGTGCCCGCGCCGTTGAACCCGCCGCCGTTCAACGCCCCCGTCGGCGTCGCGGTCGCCATCCACGATTCGCTTCACCCGGAGATCAAAGCCACGCTGCGCCGCGCCGCCTCGCATCTCCAGGACGCCGGCTACGACGTCGAAGAAATCTCACCGCCCGACCTCGAGCGCGTCGCCGACCTGTGGTCCGACATCGGTCTCGCCGAGATCGGCCCCCTCCTGCGTCCGCTGATCGCCACCATCGGCGACGAAGGCATGACGCGCTTCATGGAAGACCTATGGGCGCTCAAAGGCAGCGCCGACCTCGCGAAATACCAAGCTGCCCTGCGCGCCCGCGAAGTGCTGCTGATCAAATGGCAAATCTTCCTCGACACGCATCCGTTGATCCTGATGCCGTCGTGCGGCGAACTCTCGATCCCCGTCGGCCTCGACACCCAAGGCCCCGAAGCCGTCAACCGCTTGCTCGAAGCCATCCGCTATCAGTTCGCGATTCCCGTCCTAGGCCTGCCCAGCCTCGCCGTCCCGATGGGCACGCACGACGGCCTGCCGATGGGCATCCAAATCGTCAGCCGCCGCTTCCGCGAAGACCTCTGTATCGCAGCCGGCGAACTCATCGAAGCGCGCGAACCGCCGGTGTGCCCGATCGACGTGAAGTGGTGACACAACAAGCGGCCCGCCCGCTCAGCATCTTCACGATCCTCGCGCTCGGGCAGTTTGCCTTCCCGCTCGCCGTCGCCTACCTGCCGCTCAATCTCTATCTGACGCGCTACTACGGCGGCGATCTGAAGATGGACATCGCGACCGTGGGCCTCGTGCTCATGATCGCGCGCCTCGCCGACTTCGCCGTCGATCCCATCATCGGCGCGCTCTCTGACCGTTACGGCCACAAGTACGGCCGACGCCGATTCTGGACGTTGGTCTCGATCCCGATCACGCTCCTCGGCGTCGTGCTGACGTTCATGCCGCCGCAAGGCGCAGGCCCGGTCTACCTCCTGCTCTCCGTCTCGATCGTCTATTTCGGCTGGACGATGGCCACCATCGCTTACGGCGCCTGGGGCGCAGAAGCCTCGCCCGACTACGCCGAGCGCACGCGCATCACCGGCATCCGCCAAATCTTCGCCCTAGTCGGCATCTTGATCGCAAGCCTCGCCCCCATCTTCACCGGCGGCGGCCCGGGTTCACCGAACGGCTTCGCGCCGCTCATGACAGGCTTAGGCTGGATGGTCGTCGTCATTACGCCGCTCTCGGCCGCGCTGCTCATCTGGGTCGTCCCCGAACCGAAAGCCGTCGCAAGCGGCATGGTCTCATGGACACGCGGCATTGCGATCGCCGTGCGCAACGGCCCTTTCATGCGCCTGTTGGTCTCGATCTTCATCGGCCGCATCGGTGCAGCCGCCAATCTCGCCGTCGTCATCTGGTTCTTCGAAAAAGGCTTAGACCTGGGCGAAGCCGCGGGCCTCCCCCTCCTCGCCTACCTCGTCGCCGCAGCCCTCGGCGCCCCGCTCTGGATCTGGGCCGGCCACAAAACCTCAAAGCACGACGCGCTCATCATCGCCGTCATCATCGGCGCGATCGTCTTCGCCGGTCTCTTCTTCATGCCGCCGGGGCACCTGTGGGCCACGATCGTCGTCATGATCGCCGTCGGCCTCACCGGCTCCGCAGCGGCGACACTCGGCGATTCCATCGCCGCCGACGTCGTCGACCTCGACGCCTTGCGCAGCCGCGAAGCCCGCGCCGGCCTCCTCCTCGCGTTCTGGGGCATCGCCCAGAAGGGCGCCGACGCTGTCGGCGTGGGCCTCGGTCTCTGGATCCTCTGGCTCTTCGACTTCAACCCCAACGGCGCCAACGACGAAACCGCGCTGCTCGGCCTCAAGCTCGCCTACATCGCCATCCCCATCGTCTTCGGCCTAACCTCAGCCGCCTTCCTCTGGAATTTCCCGCTCACACCAGCCCGCCAACGCCGCATCCGAGCCCTGCTGGAACGGCGCGCCGTCTCTCTACGCCGTCATGGCGGGGCTTGACCCGGCCATGACGATTTAGAGGCGGGCCTTGTGTCCCTCAATCCATCAGCTTCTGCGTCAGATAGATATAGTGCCGCGCCCAGCGATCAGCGTTCATCGCCGGGTCGGCGTCGTTCGAGTGGCCGCCGAACGTGTTCTCGTAATAGATATACGGCGCGCCCACTTCCGACAGCTTCGCCGAAAACTTGCGCGCGTGACCGGGATGGACGCGGTCGTCCTCGGTGTTCGTGGTGATGTAGGGCTCCGGATACTTCACGCCCGGCTTCACCTTCTGATACGCGGAATACTCCGCGATGAACGCGCGGTCGCCCGCGACATCCGGATTGCCGTACTCGCCCGTCCATGACGCGCCCGCCGACAGCTTGTGATAGCGCAGCATGTCCACCAGCGGACTTTCGACCACCACCGCGTTGAACAATTCCGGCCGCTGCGTCATCAGCACCGTCGTCAACACGCCGCCGTTCGAACGCCCGTAGATGCCGAGCCTCCGCGGCGTCGTCACCTTGCGCGCGATGAGATCCTCACCCACAGCGGCGAAGTCGTCGAACGCGCGCTGACGATGCTCGCGCAACGCCGACTGATGCCACGCCGGCCCGAACTCGCCGCCGCCGCGAATGTTGGCGATCACAAACGCGCCGCCACGCTCCAGCCACAGCTTGCCCATCTCCGGCAAGTACGCGGGCGGCTTCGACAACTGAAACCCGCCATAGCCGAACAGCAGCGTCGGCGTCGACCCGTCGCTCTTCATCTTCTTCGGCCGCACGAGGAAGTAAGGAACTTTCGTCCCGTCCTTCGACGCCGCCCAATGCTGCTCGACCACATGCGTCGAGCCTTTGAACTTCGCCGGCAAGGCCTTCACGAGCGCGTCCTTCGCACTCGCCACATCGGCCCACCACAACTTCGTCGGCGCCAGAAAACTCTCCGACGTGATGAAGAGAAGCGACCCCGACTTCTGCGCCGCCCGCACAACGAGCTGCGAGTCCGAAGGCAAACTCAGGCGCTTGCCCGTCCAATCATTGCCGCGGCGCGAATATACTTCGACCGCGCCCTTCACGTTGTCGAGCAACTGCACGACCACGTGGTCGCGCGTGGTTTCAACGCCGTCGATCGTCTGACTGGCCGTCGGCTGCATGATGAGTGCAAGCTTGAACATGTCGTTCTGCATGTCGCCCGCGGGCGATCCGTCGGTCGAACCGATCAGATGCAAAGCCACCAACGCGCCCTGCTTGAACCCTTGGAAATCCTCCTGCAGCGAGAACACCAGTTGCCCATCGACGTAACCGCGCAGCGACGACTTCAAGGGCAACGGCAACTTCACCGGCGCCGCGTCGCCCAGCAGGTAGTACTCCGCCTCGAAGAACCCGACGCGCCGCTCCGCGATCGTCGCGCGCACGACGCCGTCCGCATCGCGCATCACGCGCGGCGTGACCATGACGTCCTTGCGCTCGCCGCGGAACGCTTCCTTCGCGTCGGCCCAAGCCGCACCGCGCTTCAACAGCTTCAGCGTGAACGGATAGCCGGACTCGGTGGTGTCGGCATCCGACGTCGGCCGCGAGACCAAGATCGTGTCGCGATCGATCCACTCCACGTTCTGCTTCGCACGATCCAGCTTGAACCCGCCGTCGACGAACGTCTTCGTTTCAGCATCGAACTCGCGGATCTCGACCGCATCGCCGCCGCCGTCCGACAAATTCAAGAGACACAAGCGGTCGTCCGGCGCCAAACAATCGGCCCCCTTCCAAAACCAATTCTTGCCTTCCGTCTTCGACAGCGCGTCGAGATCCAGCACCGTCGACCATTTCGGACGCCCGGCCCGATACGACGCCAGCGACGCCGCCCGCCACAGCCCGTGCGGATGCGCATCGTCCTGCCAAATATTGTCGACGCCCTCGGCCCGGAACTGCGGCAACGGCAACCGATCCTTCGCCGTCAGGATGGCAAGCGCCTCACGCCGATACGTCGCGAACCGCTTGTCGCCGTCGAGCCGGGCCGTCGCCTTCGCGTTCTCGTCCTTTACCCACGCCAGCGCCTTCGCGCCGTGCACGTCTTCGAGCCAAATGTAGGGATCGTCGTCGTTGCGCGCGGTCACGGTGGTACAGGCCGTCAACAACAGCGCCAGCGCGCCGGGCAGAAGAATCGTCCGCATTTCATCTCGCTCAAGAGTCCGAATGGACGGTCGCGCCGGGCGCGCGAACCGTAGGAAAGACGAAAGTCATAGCTGTATCGCTGGTCACACTGCCAACCCCTGGCGTGACCGCCAGGCACACAACACGCATCCCAAGCGCTTGCTGCCATTCACGGATTCGCGAGCCGCTCAGATTTTGTGCACTGCGCCAATAGCTTAGGAAGGGGAGGGCCGGCCCGGCCATTGTGACTACCGTACCATTGACGAACTGGCCGGGGCCGCCCCACTTACCGCAGAACGCCGAGAGCCAAGGGGAATACAAATGCAGGACGTGCTTAAGAACAAGAAGTTCTGGATGGCCGGCGCCGCCATCGTGGTGGTCGCCGCCGGCGCACTCTACGTCGGCGGCGTCTACCCGCCCGCCGGCGAACAGACCGCGGGCACGATCGTCCCCGCCGAACGCTACCGCTCGGCGCAGGTGCAAGATGCCGACGTCGCCCTCGGCGACCAAGGCGTGGCGCAACTGATGCAGACTGACGCGTTCGAACTGATGGTGAAAGACCCGTCGTTCCGCGCCCTGGTCACCGACCCGAACTTCGCCGCGCTCGCCGCCCAACCGAAGGCGCTTGAGGCCATAACGCAAAACGCCGACGCGTTCGCCGCCATCGCGCGGCACCCGAAAGCGCTCGAAGCGCTGGCCAACAATGCCGCGGCCTTTAGCGCTTTCCTGCAACGCGCACCGCGCGCCGCCGACGCAGATTCCGTCGCGGGCGTCGCCAAAGCGACGGAAGACAGCTCGTCGGCCTTCCTCGCGCTCGCCGACAACGCCGAAGCCTTCGCGGCCTTCTCGAAACAGCCCAAGGCGCTCGAGGCGCTGGCCAGCCACGCCAACGCCTTTGCCGCCATCGCCCGTCAGCCCAAGGCGCTTGAAGCGATCGCACGCAACGCGAAAGCGTTCGAGTCCTATGCGAAGAGCTCGAAGTCCTTCGCCTCGGACGCCGCTGCCGGCAAAGCCGCGCACATGTCCGCCAACGCCGACGCGTTCCAGTCTCTGGCGCGCGACTCCAAGGCGATGGCGGCACTTGAAGCCGACTCGGCCGCGTTCCTCGCGCTCGCCGACAACGCGGAAGCCTTCGCGGCGCTCGCCAACGACAGCGACGCGCTCCAGGCGCTGGGCAACACGAAGGCGCTCGACGCGATGTCGAAGCACGCGGACGCCTTCGCGCTCGCCGCGAAGTCGAAGGCGCTGGAAGGATTGGCGTCGAACGCGCTCGCCTTCCAAAGCCTGGCGCGTGACAGCAAAGCGCTCGAAGCCATCGGCAACGCCAAGGCGCTCGACGCCATGTCGAAGAACGCCAGCGCCTTCGCCTCGCTCGCCGCCAACCAGAAAGCGCTCGACGCAATCGGCCGCCACTCGCAAGCCCTCTCGGCGCTGGCCAACAGTTCGGCCTTCGCCGACGTCGTCTCCAACCCGTCCTTCGCGGCGGCCTTGAACGACAGTGCCTTCGCCGAAGCGATGTCGCGCAAGTAACACCGGCGCATATCCGCCACGCGAAAGCCGCCTGCTCCAAGCAGGCGGCTTTTGTTTTGCACCCGCAGCACGCAGGATTCCTTGTGAAGTGATTCGGGGGAAT
>JAEUMM010000258.1 GCA_016792645.1 Alphaproteobacteria bacterium
TCACGCCCACCCGACCCAACGACGAGGATTTTCATGTGAATTGCCCGAAAAAGACCTGGTGCCGCAACGGCGCGCGGCCTTGTAACATGGCCCCCAGATGAGTGAAACGGATTCGCCCCCGCTGATTGCCACGCCCGAGCCCCGCGCCGCCAACGCGCCGGAGTATTCGGTCAGCGAACTGTCCACGGCCCTCAAGAAGATGGTCGAGGACGGCTTCGGCTTCGTGCGCGTGCGCGGCGAACTCTCAGGCGTGAAGCACCACTCGTCGGGCCACATCTACATGGACCTGAAGGACGACCGCGCCTCGCTCGCCGGCGTCATCTGGAAAATGACCGCGCCGCGCCTGCGCGTGCGTCCCGAGAACGGTCTCGAGGTCGTGGCTATCGGCCGCCTGACCACGTTCCCCGGCCAATCGAAATATCAGATCATCATCGAACAGCTGCAACTCGCCGGCGTGGGCGCGCTCATGCAGTTGCTCGAACAGCGCCGCAAGAAACTCGCCGCCGAAGGCCTCTTCGACGACGCACACAAAAAGCCGCTGCCCTACCTGCCCAAGGTCATCGGCGTTGTTACCTCGCCGACAGGCGCCGTCATCCGCGACATCCTGCATCGCCTGGCCGACCGCTTCCCGCGCCGCGTGATCGTGTGGCCCGTCGCCGTGCAAGGCGAACGCTCCGCCGCCGAAGTCACCGCCGCCATCGAAGGCTTCAACGCCCTGCAACCCGGCGGCCCCATCCCGCGCCCCGACGTCATCATCGTCGCGCGCGGCGGCGGCTCGGTCGAAGATCTGCTCTCGTTCAGCGAAGAAAATGTGGTGCGCGCCGTCTTCGCCAGCACGATCCCCGTGATCTCCGCCGTCGGCCACGAGACGGACACGACGCTCATCGACTTCGTCTCCGACCGCCGCGCACCCACGCCGACGGCAGCCGCCGAGATGGCGGTCCCGGTGCGTAACGATCTCCTGCGCCAAATCAGTGACCGCGCGAACCGCCTGGAAATCGGCCGCACTCGCGTCTTCACCTTGGCGCGCCAGCGTCTCACCGACCTCTCGCGCGCGCTGCCGCGGCGTGAGCGTCTGCTTGAGATCCCGCGCCAACGCGTCGATCACGCCGCGTCGAAACTCGGTGGCGCGCTCAGGCACCTGGTCCAGGATCGCCGCGCACGCTTCAACACTGCGGCAGCGCGATTGACCCCGGCGCCCCTCCTGCAAGCGGCCCGCGCCAGACAAGATCGCGTGCGCGACCTCGCGCACCGGATGCAGCTCTCGGCCGGCCGCCGCGTGACCGATCTCGCACAAAGTTTGAACGCCGCCGGCAAGCTCCTTGAAACGCTCAGCTACCGCTCCATTTTGGACCGAGGCTTCGCGCTCGTCTCGAAGACCGGCAAAGGCCTCGTCGAGCGCGGCACGGAGATCAAGCCGGGCGACAAGCTCCAGCTGACCTTCGCCGACGGCACGGTCCCGGCAACCGCGACGGGCGCCATCGTCCAGGGCGCAACCCCGCCCGTCAGCCGCAAAAAGGTGAAGACGGCGGGCCAAGGCGACCTCTTCTAGTTCGACGCAGGGCCGGGTATCCTCAAGGCCAAATCAGAAGGCAGTTCGCATGAATATGATGGAACGCGGCGTTCGCGGCCCGGCCGTCCTGCAGTATTTGGACGGCGAGTATCGCATCCTGACGCAAGGCACATACGTGATCTGCGCCGTCACCGGCGGCCAGATCCCGCTCGAAGACCTGCGCTACTGGAGCGTCGATCATCAGGAAGCCTACGCCAACGCCGAAGCCGCGCTGAAACGCTACCGCGAAACCCGCAAGGCCTGAAACCGACGAAGGGGAATCCCATGCCGCTCCGCCGTGACGTTCTGACGGGCGGCTTGAGCCTCGCCGCACTGGCCGTCGTCGGTATGCCTGCCCGCGCCGCTGACCCAAGTCTCCGCGGCGATTTCGTGCAAGGCGCGCTGATCCGCGGCCGCACCGATCCAACGGCCAGCGTGACACTCGATGGCCGCAAACTCGCGCTAACCGCAAACGGCGACTTCGTCTTCGGTGTCGCCTACGACCGCGAAACGCCGGCGCAGTTGAAGATTGCGCTGCTGGAAGGCGCCGTCCAAGAGAAACTGATCGACCTCGCCAAACGCACGTACAAGGTCCAGAACATCGACGGCCTGCCCGAGAAATTCGTTGAGCCGCCGAAATCCGTCCTCGCCCGCATCGAACGCGACAACAAGCTCATCGGCGCCGCCCGCGCGCGCGACACCGAGGAAGCCTGGTTCGTCGATGAGTTCGATTGGCCCGTCAAAGGCCCCGTCACCGGGGTCTACGGCAGCCAGCGCATCTTGAACGGTGTGCCCAAGCGCCCGCATTTCGGCGTCGACATCGCAGCCCCCGAGGGCAGGCCGATCAAAGCGCCCGTCGGCGCGATCGTGTCGATGGCCGAGCCCGACCTCTACTACACCGGCGGCACGATCATCCTCGATCACGGCCGCGGCGTCTCGACAAGCTACCTGCACATGTCGCGCTTGGACGTGAAGGTCGGCGACCGCGTCGCCAAGGGCGATGTCATCGGCCTCGTCGGCAAGACCGGCCGCGCCACCGGCCCGCACCTGTGCTGGCGCCTCAACTGGTTCGCAGAACGCCTGGACGCCGCCCTCGTCGTACCGAAGCAAGG
>JAEUMM010000270.1 GCA_016792645.1 Alphaproteobacteria bacterium
CGCCCGAGGGAGATGAATCATGAGAAGCGCTTTTGCTTTTGCTTTCGCCTTCACTTTCGCCATCGCCGCCGTCGTGCTGGCCGTGCCCGCCTCCGCCGCGCACGACGCCGCCGGCGCCACGCTCGACGACGTGGAAGCCGCCCTCAACGAAGGCCTCCAGGTCGAGCGTGACAGGAGCGATCCCGCGTTTCAGTTCCTCCTTGCCCGCGGGAGGAACCACACCATCGCCGTCCACATGATCCATTGCGGCACGGGTTCGCGCTGTGAGGGTGTGCGCTATTTCGCGATCCTGAAAAACAAGCCGTCGCCGGCCTTCATGAACGCGTTCAACGACAAGTTCACCTATGCCAAGGTCTCGATCGACGAGGACGACGACGGCATCATCACCGTCGAGCATCAAGTCGCCGGCGGCGTGACGAGCGGCAATCTGCTGGAAGCCGCGCTCATCCTTATGGTGCGCATGAGCGACTACGCGACCGCCGCCAACCAGGTCGTGTCGGCGAACGGCCGGTTCGCGCCCGGCCAGACCCGGATGCTGAGCGCGGCGATCGGCGAGCACATCCTGCCCGCCCCTCGTATGCGCGCGGCCGGCCCCGCGTTCGACCCCGCCCTGGTCAAGAAGCTGAAGGCGAACGTGCGCGCGTATTAGCGGCGAGGCGGCGACTCAGCTTGCAACTGAGTTGGCGGAAGTCGGGGGAATTTTCATAGTGTCCCCGTATTTCACGGCGGCGTTCTGCGGATGTGATGGCGTGATGGATCGGATTGCGGTTGTTTTTCGTTGTGATCCTAACGCCGGCTTGCACTGGCGCTAGGGTTGGCGTTGGCGGTTACTGCTTGTACGCCGGCGGCATGGCGCCGTTCAGGTCTTTGTAGCGGCGGGCTAGGTCTTGGGCTCGCGTGTCGAGGGGTTGTTCGATGCCGCCGATGATCACGGTTTGCGCTTGCGTCGACGGCTCCAGCGGGTCGCCGGTCCAGATCACCAGGTCTGCCGACTTGCCGCGCTCGATGGAGCCTGTCGTGTTGGCTACGTTGAAGATGCGGGCGGGGTTGATCGTCAGGGCGGCGAGGGCGGCTTTGTAGGGGAGGCCGTGGGCGACGGCGTTGCCGGCGTCGTAGCGGACTTCGCGGACGCGGTGGCCGTCGCCGTTGGAGAAGGCGATCGTGACGCCGGCTTGGTTCAGGCGCGCGGCGTTTTCCATGGAGGCGCCGAGGGTTTCGAAGCGGTCGGGGAGGTTGGCTTGCGGGGCGAGCAGCACCGGCACGTTGGCGCGGGCGAGGTCGCCGGCGACCATCCAGCCTTCCTCCGCGCCGGTCAGGATGAGGCGCAGACGTTCTTCGCGGGCGAGTTTCAGGACCGCGCGGATGTCGGAGGCGCGGTGAACTTTTACCAGCAGCGGCATCTTGCCTTGGACGACGGGGATGAGGGCTTGCAGGTCGAGGCGCGAGAGGCGCAGGTCGCGCGCGGCGCCGGTGTTGTAGTTGCCGCGGTTGCGCATGAACCAGCGCACGTCTTCGAGGTCGGCTTTGAGCGCGAGGATCGATGCGCCGCGGGCGCCGCCGGCGCGGGCCGCTCCGCCTTCGCCGAGTTCGATCATCATGGCGGCTTTGGCGCGCATGACGGGGTTGATGCTGTCGGCCAGTGAAAGAACTGCCGCTTGGCCGGCGAAGAGGAGGTCGCGGCTGCCGTCGCCGTCGTAGCCGGGCGTGACCAGCGCGTGCGTCACACCGGCTTGGCGCGCGACGGGGATGACGGTCGAGTTGGGGTCGACGCCGTATTGGACGTCGAAGGCGGCGGAGATGTCGGGCGACTTGGTGGCGCTGTCGTTCGTTTGGCTGACGAGGTCGATTTCGACGACGCCGATGTTGGTGCCAGTGACGAAGACGCCGGGTGTGACGAGGCTGCCTTTGGCGTCGACGACGCGCGCGTCGTTCGGCACGGCGACGTTGCGGCCGACGGCGGCGATGCGGCCGTTCTTGATGACCACGGTGCCGTTGTCGATTTCACCGGCGCTGCCCATCGTTTGAATGTGCGCGTTGGTGACGGCGATGGTGTCGGCTTGGGCTGTGGCCGCGAGGGCGGCTGTGAGGAGGGCGATTAAGAGCGTGCGCATTATTCGCCTCCCTTCGGGTGGCCGAGCATGAAGTCGGATTTCGGGTGATAGCGCGGGTCGGCGCGGTCGTAGGCGAGGCCGCCGTCGATGTAGACTTTCTCCGTCGTCGCGTAGACGGAGAAGGGGTCGGCGTTCCAGATCACGACGTCGGCTTGCTTGCCGGTTTCCAGCGTGCCGGTCTTGTCGGCGACGCCGATCATCTTCGCGGCGTTGGCGGTGATCCATTTGATCGCCTCTGACTCCGGCACGTCGATGCCGATGCGGCGGCCGGCGGCGAGGGCGGCGGCGGTTTCTTGGTTGAGGCGTTGCGTGAGGTTCGGGTCGTCGGAGTGGATGACGACGCAGGCGCCGGCTTTGTTGATGAGGACGGCGTTTTCTTCGATGCCGTCGAGCGCTTCGACTTTGAAGCCCCACCAGCCCGCCCACGTCGCGCTGCAGATGCCGTTCTTGGCGAGGAGGTCGGCGACTTTGTAGGCTTCGGAGGCGTGGTGGAAGGCGGTGATCTTGTAGCCGAACTCTTTGGCGATATCGATCATCACCGCCATTTCGTCGGCACGGTAGCAGTGGTTCTGAACCAGGATCTCGCCGTTCAAGACGCCGGCCAAGGTTTCGAGTTTGAGGTCGCGGTCGGGCGGGGCGCCGTCGCCTTTCTCAGCGGCCTTTGCTTTGCGCGCGTAGTCGGCGGCTTTGATCCAAGCGGCGCGGTAGCCGGCGACGTTGGCCATGCGTGTGGCGGGCGAGCGGCCCTTCTGGCCGTAGACGCGCTTCGGGTTTTCGCCGCACGCCATCTTCAGGCCGTACGGCGCGCCGGGGAACTTCATGCCTTGCACGGTGCGCGCGGGGACGTTCTTCAAGATGACCGAGCGGCCGCCGAAGAGGTTCGCTGAGCCGGGCAGGATTTGCAGCGTGGTGATGCCGCCGCGGCGGGCGGCGTTGAAGCCTTCGTCTTGCGGCCAGACGGAGTGTTCAGCCCAGACCTCCGCCGTGTTGGGGTCGGTTGCTTCGTTGCCGTCGGAGAGGGAGTCGACGCCGGGCGAGGGATAGACGCCGAGATGCGAATGCACGTCGATGATGCCGGGGGTGACCCACTTTCCTTTGGCGTCGACGACCGTGTAGCCGGACGGCGGGGACAGGTTGGCCCCGACGGATTCGATCTTGCCGTCGCGGAAGAGAACGGTGCCGTTTGCGATTTGCTCGCCGGTGCCGGTGAGGATGGTGGCGTTGACGATTGCCGTGGGCTGGCCGGGCAGGGGCGCGTAGGTGGACGGGAAGGGGTTTTTGGGATCGGGTTTGTCGGTCTTGTCGGCGATCTCCGCCGTTGCGCAGGCGGAAAGAACTGCGCCGGCAAGCAGCAGCGCCAGCATCGACCTTAGCTTAGGCATTTGAATCCCCACTCAGACTCGTCCGCGCACCGTCATCCCGGACCGGATTGCACAACGTCCGCCTTGCACTGTGCAACGGAAAAGTGACACTGACGTCATGGTGAATGGCCGCGTTTCGCGGCGGAGCGGAACGCATGGCGAGCGAGACAGCGGCACCCAAGGTGCCGACGAAGGCAATTGCAGCGGTCGTCATCGGCAATTGGCTGGAGTTCTACGACTTCATCGTCTTCTCGTTCTTTGCGGTGATGATCGCCAAGGCGTTCTTTCCGCCTGAACTGATCACCGATTATCCGTTCCTCGACGCGATGATCAAAAGCGTTTTGCCGGCCAACATGGCGAGCGGGTCGATCGTCGGATTGCTGGCGGTGCTGGCGACCTTTTGGACGGGATTTTTGACGCGGCCGATCGGCGCGGTGATCATCGGCGCCTATGCCGACAGGGTGGGCCGCAAGGCGGCGATGACCTTCACCATCATGCTGATGGCGGTAGGCACGGCGATCGTGGCGTTCACGCCGGGCTATGCGACGATCGGCATCGCGGCGCCCATCCTGCTGATCGTCGGGCGGTTGATCCAAGGGTTTTCGTGCGGCGGCGAAGTGGGGCCGGCGACCAGCTATCTGCTGGAGTCTGCGCAGCCGCATCAGCGCGCGGCGCTGACGTCGTGGCAGGGCACCAGCCAGCAGTTCGCGGGCATTGCGGGGACGGGGTTGGGCTTGGCGCTGGCCGCGTCTTTGAGCGAGGCGCAGCTCTACGATTGGGGCTGGCGTGTGCCGTTCATTATCGGGATTTTGATCGGGCCGGTCGGATTCTATATCCGCCGCGTTCTGCCCGAGACGATGGACAAGCACGAAGCGCATGAGACCAGCGGCGCGGTGCTGGGCAATTTGTTCGCCAAATATTGGTGGACGATCATCCTGGCGGTGTTTTGCATCGTGGGTCCGACGATCTCGACCTACGTGTTCGGCTACATGACGACGTACGCGATCAAGACGCTGAATCTGTCGCCCGAGATCGGGATGCTGACGACGTTGAGCGGCTATATTGCGGCGGCGATCGGGATTCCGATCGGGGCGTGGGCGTCGGACAAGTTCGGCGTCAAGGTTTCGATCCTGGTGCCGCGCGTTCTGTTTCTGCTGATCGTGTTCCAGGGCTTCGTCTTGATGACGACGCCGGGCGCAAGCGTCCAGACGCTTTTGGCCGTCAATATCGTGCTGAACTTCCTGATGGCGTTGTCCTACGGCGGGCTCTACGTGCTGTTGACGGAAGGGTTCCCCAAAGCCGTGCGGTCGAGCGGGTTGTCGATCGCCTATGCGGTTTCGGTGACGGTGTTCGGCGGTTCGACCCAGTTGGTCATCGCGTATCTGATCGAGACCTTCCAGAACCCGCTGGTTCCCGCCTACTACCAGATTGCGGCGAACATCGTTTCGGTTGTCGCAGTACTTTTGATCACCATCCGCAGCAGCACGGTTCCGGCCGTCGAGGCGGAGGCGCCGGGCTGAGTTCCTGTCGTAGCTCACAGGGTAAAGACGCGTTGTACTTAGCCGTTTGTTGACGGCGTTGCCGCTAGCCTTGCCGCATGTGGGACGTGCTCGGCTGCATTATTGTCGACCATGATCTTCGTCTGGTGGGGTTGGCGGGACTGATTTGTCTTCTTGCCTCCGTCACGGCGATCGAACTTTTGGCGCGCGCGCTGCCGGCGGAGGGCCGTGCGAAGGCGACGTGGATCGTGGCCACCGGCTTCGTCACCGGTTGCGGCGTGTGGGCGACGCACTTCGTGGCGATGCTCGCGTACCGCACGCATCTCGCGCTCGGCTTTGATCTTGCGCTTACGGCGCTGTCGGTCGTGATCGCGGTCGTCGCGGCGACGGCGGGCGTTGCGATCGCGGTGCTGTGGCGCCAGGGGCTTTTGGGCGGCGCGGTCGTGGGCGTCGCGATCGGCGCGATGCACTACACGGGGATGGCGGCGCTGGTCGGTCCTGTGCATATGCGTTGGGACGCCGATTTCGTCGTCGCGTCGTTGCTGCTGGGGACCGTGTTCGGCGCGGTCGCGGTGGCGACGGCGTTGCGCGGCGCGACGGGTTTGAACCGCGCGCTTGCGGTCGCCATGTTGACCTTGGCCATTTGCGCGACTCACTTCACGGGCATGACGGCCGTCACGCTGACGCCGATAGCAGCAGGTGCCCAGCCGTTGGCGGCGGTCCCGGCGGCGATCGCAATGGTGGTGGCCACCATCGCGTTGCTTCTGATCGGTGTCGCGTTCGTGAGCACGATGGTGGACCGCCACTTGGCGCGGCGTGCGCAGGAGGAGGCAAAGCAGCTGCGCACCTATGTGCTCGAGCTTGAAGCGACGAAGCACACTCTGGAACGCGCGTCGCGCGAGCTTGAGACGGCGCTGGCCGCGTCGCAAGATAGCGACCGGTCAAAGGCGCAGTTTCTGGCGTCGATGAGCCATGAACTGCGCACGCCCTTGAACGCGATCATCGGCTATTCCGAACTCATCTGCGGCGAGATGTGCGGGGCCATCGGCGACGCGCGCTATGTCGACTATGCGGGCCATATCCGCAGCAGCGGGGCGCATCTTTTGTCGGTGATCAACGACGTGCTGGACATTGCGCGGCTGGACGCGGGGCGCGTGACGTTGGACGAGGAGGCGGTCGACATCGGCGAAGTCGTGGACGAAGCGATGCGGCTGGTGACGCCCCAGGCGAACGAGGGGCAGCTTACGCTGCAACGGCATATCGGCTCCGACGTGCCGTTCGTGACGGGCGACCCGCGGCGTTTGCGGCAGGTGCTGGTCAATCTGTTGTCGAATGCGGTGAAGTTCACGCCCGCGGGCGGTCGCGTGAGCGTCGACGCGTCGACCGCGGCCGTCGGCGTGCTGATCGCCGTGTCGGATACCGGGATCGGGATGCGCGCGGAAGATATTCCCATCGCGCTGGACCGCTTCGGCCAGATCGACAACCGTCTCGCGCGCCGCTACGAAGGCACGGGGCTTGGCCTGCCGCTGGCCAAGGAGTTCGTCGAGCTGCATGGCGGCACGCTTTCCATCGAAAGCGTGTCGGCGCAGGCACGACCGTGACCGTGCTGCTGCCGCGGGCACGTATGGTGTTTCCGCCACGCAAAGTGACCGCGGCCGCAGCTTAGTCCCTCATTGAAACGTCAGGGTCGCGACGGGGCAATCGTTAAGTCCGCGTTTAACACGTCCGTGGTTCCATGAGGCATGACCACGACGGCCACCGATTTCGACGCCACGCGCGTCGCCGGCTCGCACGGGGCGCCGTGGTTCGGCACCTATGCGCTCGACTTCGTGACGCCGCAGTTGAACCAAGTGGCCGCGCTGTGGGAGGCCCGGCGCGGCTCGCGAACGATGCCGTCGCGCGGCGATCTTACCATCCGCGATTTGAAGCACGTTCTGCCTCACGTCACCTTCATGGACATCGTGCGCGGCAGCGAAGGCTTGCGTTTTCGCGTGCGCCTGATGGGCAGCGTGTTGGACCAGCTGGTCGCGCCCATCACCGGACGCTTCATCGACGAGGTGGTGCCTCAACACTTCGCCACCAAGTGGACGGAGCAGTGGATGCCGGCGATCGACGGGCGCCGGCCGCGGCGCGCGGCGGGGCGCGTGGAGTATGCGGAGCGACGCTGGTATGTGGCGGAGTCGCTCTATGCGCCGCTGGCGCAGGACGGCGACGCGCCCGACATTCTGATGGTCGTCGCGTTCTATCACGCGCTGGATAAAAGCGACGGCGCGGCGAAGGCGGATCTTGCCGGACGCCTTGCGGCGGAGATCAACGCCTGTAGCGAAGCAGCAACGCGTTAGACCTTAACGCCACCCTCGGACGACATTGCGCAGGCGCGGCGCGTCAACGTTAACGCGCCGTTTACGCTGTGCGTGCCTACGCTACCCGCGAACGCCCGGACTGCTTTTCGCGCCGGGAGCGGGAGGGCAAATTTGCGATGAAGAGAACGACTTTACTTTTAGGTACGGCGGCCGTGTTGGCGCTGTGCGTACCGGCGGAAGCCGCAGGGTTGAAGGGCTGGTACGTCGGCATTGAAGGTGGTGCGAACTGGGTCAACGACACCGACCACACTTTGGTCGGCACGGGACTTCCGTCGACGACGATCCACACGCATTTCATCAACTTCGACTATGACGCCGGCTGGGCGTTCCTGGCCACCGTCGGCTACGGCTATGACGAACACTGGCGCGTCGAACTGGAAGCGGGCTATCGCAAGAACAAGGGCGATCGCTTTGAAATCGAAGGCACGAGCTTCTCTTCGACCACGACGGTGACGACACCGGGCGGCGATTTGAAAGAATTCTCGCTGATGGCGAACGTGCTGTACGAACTGCCGCTGGCGGAGAAGTTTTCGCTGTCGCTCGGCGCCGGTGCGGGTCTCGACCACGCCGACTTCGAAGACAAGCGTTGGGGCAGCGACGAATCCTGGAACTTCGCTTACCAGGGCATCGTCGGCCTGAACTATCAGGTGGGCGAGCGCTCGCAGATCTTCGCGCGCTATCGCTACTTCGTCGTGCCGGATCCGGAGTTCACGTTTATTGCGCCGGACGATCACTATTGCTGCCAGAACTTCGACAACATCCAGAAGCATACGGCGACCATCGGTTTCCGCTACTTCTTCCTGCCGCCGCCGGTCGTCGTGCCGCCGGAGGAGCCGAAGCTGCCGCCTGAGACGAAGCAGTTCATCATCTTCTTCGGCTACAACAAGTGCAACATCACCGCCGAAGCCGATCGCGTGTTGAGCGAAGCGGCGTCGACGGCGAAGAGCACGGGCTCGGCATCGTTGAAGATCGTGGGCCATACGGATACGTCGGGCTCTGCCGCCTATAACCAGCGTCTGTCCGATTGCCGCGCCAACGCGACCAAGAACAACTTGATCGACAAGGGCATCGGCGAAAGTCAGATCAGCGCCAGCGGCCGCGGCGAAAGCGAACTGATGGTTCAGACCGCCGACGGCGTGAAAGAACCGCAGAACCGCCGTTCGACGATCGACCTGGAATAGAACTCAATACTGCGCGCGCACTTCGGTGCGCGCGTTCGATTTAATCGACGTTAGACGTTGCGTATTGCCGCCGGGCCATTTGATCTCGGCGGCAATTGCTTTTTCACCCCGCGGTATGGCGAATAGGAATGTGCTGCCGTTTTGGCTGCGCAGTCCGGTTTGCGCGCCGGCTTCGCGAAGCTGGCGGCGTTCCTTTCCGCCGTCCGCGCGCGTGATCAGCGTAACGCGGGCGCCGGGTGGATTGGGCGCGCCGTGCGCGTCGCGCAGAACGATCTCGCTCCACGCGCCGCACGGCGGTGTTTCGTTGATCAGCAGGCTCATATAGTCGCCTTCCGTCTGTTCCGACCAGCTTGCGATCAGGGCGTCGGGGCGGCCGTCGCCGTTGAGGTCGCCGGTCGCGATGGAGGCGTGCGCGCGTTTGCGCTCAGCTAGGTTTGCGCCGGGCGCTTGCGCGACGTGCGCGGCGCCGTCGCCCATGAAAATCGCGACCGGCGCGTTGTAGGCGGCGGCGATGAGGTCGAGGTTGCCGTCGAGGTCGAAGTCGGCCATTGCGGCTGCGTATTGCTGTTCGGCGTGTTCTTGCAAGACGACGTTCGGGGCTTCGGCGAAGCGGCCGTGTCCGTCGTTGAGGAACAGGCGGTCGCGCTTGGTGCTCTTGCCGATTTCGTGGAGGCCGAGGAAGAGGTCAAGGTCGCCGTCGTTGTCGATGTCGCCGAGCGCTGCGGTTGTGGCGGGGAAGGCGTTGCTTTCGAACGCGTTGCCCGTGGCGCGGGTGAATTTCCAGTTGCCGTCGTTGCGGTAGATGACGGTGTGTTCGATTGCGGTTGGGGCCATGCCGCTTTCGCGTGCGATGCTGCTGTTGGTGAGCAGCAGGTCCGGGTCGCCGTCGTTGTCGAGATCGGCCCAGAGTGCCGCGCCCGGATTGTTGCCGCCGTTCTCCAGCGGTGTGCCGGTGACGCGGACGAAGGCGCCGTTGTCGTTGCGGTAGACGAGCGCGGGGCCGGGCGGCTCCAGCGTCGGGCCGCCGACATAGAGATCGAGATCGCCGTCGTCGTCGATGTCGACCCAGCTTGCGGTGAAGTTGCCGCCTTTGGTCTTGGTCGCGTCGCCCAACTCTTGGCGTTCGAAGCTGCCTTTGCCGATGCTGCGGAAGAAGGCGTCCGGCGCACCCAACTGCGTCGACACGAAGGCGTCGAGATCACCGTCACGGTCGATGTCGGCCCAGGTCGAGCCGGATGCCGGGCCGATCGTGCCGGACAGTGCGCTGTCTTCCGCGCGTGTGAACGCGGCGCGGCCGTCGTTGAGATACAACATCGAGCGGCGCGGCAGATATTTTGGCTGGGTCACGTCGTAGCCTTGCGTTGCCATGACATCGAGGTCGCCGTCGCCGTCGGCGTCGATCAAGCTGACGCCGCCGGGGAAGCCGCGGTCGGCGGTGCCGTCGCCGGTCTTGAAATCGGTCACGGCGAATTTTGGCGCGCGGCATTCGCCGGCTTGCGTAGCGGCGGCTGCGACGATGCTGAGAAGGAGTGCGGTTGCTGTGCGGTTCATGGCGGCGAGCCTACGAACCCAAGCCTTTAGGCCGAAGTGACATGCGCGTGACTGCACCGGAGGCTTCTGGACCGGTTTGGTCGCGCGTTAGCCGCCGTAGAGGCCCAGGTAGAGGAGGGTGAAGCCCAGGGTGTCGATGAGGGCGTGGGCGATGATGGCGGGCCAGAGATTGCGTCCCCAGATTAGGGTCGCGGCGCCCATGAAGAGGCCGATGACGGCGGTGCCGATGATGCCGGTCAGGCCCTGATACCAATGCGCGGCGCCGAAGAGCGCTGCTTGCACGAAGAGCGCAACGATCCAGGCGGTGCGGGTTTCGCCCATGAACTGCGCGAAGCGGGTCATGAGGTAGCCGCGGTAGAAGACCTCTTCGCCGAAGCCGGCGAAGAGCCAGGTGATGGGCAGCAGGAACACGAAGAGCGGGAGGTTACCTTCGATGGTCTTGAAGGTCTCCGCCGCTTTGTTGGGGCCGGCGCCGGTGAGATCGCGGATGAATTGGTCGAGCGCTTGTTGCGCTATTGCGCTGTACACGACGACGGCGACGAAGAGGCCCACACCCATTGCAACATGGCGCAGGCGCAGGTCTTTGAGGCCGATGCTTTCCCATGTGTCGCCGCGCAGCTTCAGCCACAAGAGAAGCGCCATGGTGAGGGCGAAGAAGAGGTAGTTCTGCTTGAAGAGCGGAAGGCTGGGCAGTGTGACGTCCCACGCCGCCGCCGCCGCGTTCGCCCAGATGACGATCATCTGGTGCGCAAAGAGCACCAGGATCGCTTCCACGAGACCGACGTCCGTCCGCTTCATTGCTCCCCCACCGTGGTCCAAATCTAACGCGGTTGGGTCAGCATGGCGACGGCGGCGAGGACGATCCAGAGGCCTTGCGCAAGAACGACCGCGCCCATGCCTTGGACGTTGAGCGTGAGCGTCCCCGACACAAGCCACGCGAGAATCCCGAGGCCGATGATGAAGCCGGCGATCTGCACCACGGCCGCCATGAGGCCCTTCGATCCCCACGCGAGGGCGTAGAAGAGGATCGCGGCGGAGAACATGCCGACGTGAATCGTGGCGAAGGCTTGGTTCAGGTACCAGCCGAAGCGCAAGAGATCATGGCTTGCGCCGGCTTCGATGAGGCGCGGCGCGACGAGGCCGCTCATGCTCGCCGCCAGCATCACGGCGAGCGCGCCGAAGACGTAGAAGACGAAGGCGAGCGTTGCGGCGGGCGTGGCGGTCAGATAGCGCGTGAGAGCGAACATGCCGAAGGTCAGGACCGGCGTCGATGCGATGGCGAGCGCGTGGACGATGACGCCCAGGCGCAGCATCGCCGCTGCGCCCGGTCCTTGGTGAATGCCTTCGGGGTGATGCGCCATCACGGCGATCATGGCCAGCGTCCCTGCGATCAGCGCGATGGCGCCGGCGCGTTCGTTCGTCATGTTGAATCCCCCGTGCTTGGTCTCGCCGTGTGATAACGTGTTTTCGTCCGGCGCCAGCCTTGCGATTGCGTGAGGCGTCGCGTTCGGAGACAGGCGGGGGCGTGATGTCCAAGAACTCCGGCAAGCGGCGCGTGCGGCCTTCGAGCGTCGACGCGCGCGCGCGCCGCACGCGATGGGCGTTGGCGGAGGCGTTAATGACACTTGCGCCGCGCGTGGGGCCCGACAGGTTGGATGTGCGCCGGTTGGTGCGGGCCGCCGGTGTGGGGCGGTCGACGTTCTACAAGCACTATGCGGGCAAGGACGATTTTCTGATCACCTCGTTTGCGGGGATGGTTTCGATGTTCGATGCGCGGGCGCGCGAGACGCGCAGCGACTACGACACGATGCTGCCCGCGCGCGAAGTGTTTCAACATGTGGAAGAGGCGCGCGCGTTTGCGCTGTCGCTGGCGACGTCGGGGCAGTTTGCGCGCACGCAGGCGGCGCGCGAAGACAGGCTGCGCGCGATTGCGGAGGCGAATTTGCGGCGGCGTTATCCGGCGTGGCCGAATGCGCGGCGGCAGGAGACGGCGGTCGTGTTGGCCAGCGCGTTCGCCGGGTTGATGCGGTGGTGGATCGAAGCA
>JAEUMM010000274.1 GCA_016792645.1 Alphaproteobacteria bacterium
CGCCACGCTTTTGGGCAGTCTGGGCCGTTGTGCGCTGCACAACCTGCGCTTACACCGGCCGCTACGGACGGGGGGATTTCTGGTAACTTCGCGTCTCCGGAGAGTTCTTGGTGAACCGCGAACCGCTTAAAAGATCAGCACCCGCGCCGAGCGCAAAGCACGACCACGGCACGTGCGTGGCCGACGCCGTGGCCGCCGCCGAGGCACGTATGAGGGCGTCGGGCGCGCGCCTAACGCCTTTGCGGCGGCGGGTGCTGGCGCTGGTTTGCGAGAGCCACAGTCCGGTCGGCGCCTATGAGCTGCTGGCCCGCCTGGGCGGCGAGCGCAAGGCGCGCGCGGCACCGCCCACGATTTACCGGGCGCTCGACTTCTTCATGGAGCACGGGCTGATCCACCGTATCAATTCGCTCAATGCGTACGTCGCGTGTTTCGGCCCGGGTCGTCCACATGATGCGTGCCTCTTCATCTGCGAGCGGTGCAGGACGGTCGAAGAAAGCGATGCCTTTGGATTGCGACGCGCGATCGACCATGAGGCTGGGGAGAGCGGCTTTCGCGTGCGACGGCAGACGATCGAGGTCACCGGCGTATGCCGCGCGTGCGCCGCGCGGATGGGTGAGAGCGATCAAAGGTCCGTGAAACCCACCCGTTGATGCGTTGAGGACTGCAGCGGGCAGGATCTAGGGTGCGAACGGGTTTCTTGAGCGATGGGGGTCATCATGTCCCGGATTCTTCTTGCAGCTTGCGCCAGCTTGCTTCTCGCCGCGACGGCCGTCGCCGCGCCGAAGGGCGATCCGGCTCTGGTTTGGGAGCTCAGCGATCTCTTCCCGACGGTCGCGGCCTGGGACACCGAGCGGGCGGCAATCGAGAAGGAGATCGGCGGCATCACGCGCTTCAAGGGGACGCTGGGGCGCGATGCGAAGAGCATGCTCAAGGCGATGGACACGCTTGGCGCGCTCGACAAGCGGCTCGCGCGCTTGGCGGTCTATGCCTCGCTGAAGTCGGACGAGGATGTGCGCGCATCGGCCGAGCAGGCGCGCAATCAGTCCGCGGCGACGCTGCTGTCGCGTTTCGGCGAGGCGACGGCCTGGATCAGGCCGGAGGTGCTTGCGATCGGAGCGGCAAAGGTGGAGAGCTTCATCGCGGCCGAAGGCGGGCTCAAGAAAAACGCCTTCTTCCTGCGCGATACGTTGCGCGGGGCGCCGCACACGCTGTCCCCCGAAACCGAAGACGTCTTGGCGCAGTCGGCCAATCCGCTGGGCCAACCGGGGCAGGTCTATTCGATCTTCGCCAACGGCGAACTGCCCTACCCGACCGTGACGCTGTCGGACGGCAAGGCTCTGAAACTGGATCAAGCCGCCTACGAGAAGAACCGGCAATCGTCGAACCGCGCCGACCGCAAGAAGGTGTTCGACGCGTTTTGGGGTTCGTTCAAGGCGTTCGAAGGGACGCTGGGCGCGAACCTGCAGGCGGCGATGCTGGGCAACGTGTTCAACGCGAAAGCGCGCAAGTTCAAGAGCGCGCTGGATCAGTCGTTGTTCGCCGACAATATGCCGGAGCCGGTGGTGCGCACGCTGATCGCGGAAGTCAATCGCGCGCTGCCGACGTTCCATCGGTATCTGAAACTCCGCGCGCGGATGCTGAAGGTTAAGGATTTGGCCTACTACGACGTCTATGCGCCGCTGACGTCGATCAAGAACACTTACAATGTCGACGATTCCAAGCGGCTGACGTTGGCCGCCCTGGCGCCGTTTGGGGCGGAGTACACCGACATCTTGAAGGACGGTTTCGCCAAGCGCTGGATGCACGTCTATCCGCAGCCGGGCAAGGCGAGCGGCGCCTATATGAACGGCGCGGCGTATGACGTTCATCCCTATCTGCTGCTCAATCACAACGACGACTACGACTCGCTGTCGGTGTTCGCGCATGAGTGGGGCCACGCCGTGCATTCGGTGCTGACCAAGCGGGCGCAGCCTTACGAGCTGTCGAACTATGCGACCTTCACGGCCGAAACCGCGTCGATCACCAACGAAGTTCTGCTGTTCGAGCACATGCTGGCCCAAGCGAAGACGCGCGAGGAGAAGATCGCCTTCTTGAACGAGGCGTTGGATCAGATTCGCGGCAGTTATTTCCGGCAGACGATGTTCGCCGAATTCCTGCTCAACACGCACACGTTGGCGGAGAAGGGCGAGCCGCTGACGGGTGAGCGCATGACGCAGGTCTATTGCGACCTGCTTCGGCGCTATCATGGGGCGGCGAAGGACGTGATGAAAGTCGATCCGGCGTATTGCGTGGAATGGGCGTTCATCCCGCATTTCTATCGCGGCTTCTATGTCTACAATTATGCGACGTCGATGGCCGGGGGCGCCTATCTTGCCGACGCCATCGCCAAGCAAGGGGAGCCCGCGCGCAAGAAGTTCATCGCGCTGCTCAGCGCCGGCGGGTCGGACTATCCGTACAATCTCTACAAGACGGCCGGCGTCGACATGGCGACGCCCACGCCCTATCGCGCGCTGGAAGCGCGAATGAACCGCATCATGGACGAGATGGAGAAGCTTTTGGCCGAGAAGTGATCGTCAGGCGATAGCGTCGAGGAGCGTTTTCGACATCTCGTCGGCGGTGCGGATCACCTTGGCCGAGGCTTCGTAGGCGCGCTGGCCCATCTTCATGTCGACCAACTCCGACGCCAAGTCGACGAAGGGGTATTCTCCTTGAAGCTCCGGCGGGCGCGAGACGCGCACGCGGGGCGCGCCCGAGGCATCGGTCGTCTGCTCTGCTTCGATCGGACGGTAGTCCTCGCTGAGCCAGTTGACGATATTTTGCGCGCGCACGTTCACACGCGCTTCGGCGGCGCGAAGGCCGGCCGCACCTATGTTCATCGCATCGGTCATGCGGGCAGTTTGGCGGGCGCCTTCTAACGCCGTCTGAGCCGGATTGCTTGCATTTAATTCGAATTGCGGATGTCGCCTATTTTGCGCCGCATTGACGCCGCGATTTGTGGCGAGCGTCACGACCCATGAAGATCCCTCCCCTTCGGTTTTGGTTTGCCGCCGCGATGCTGACCCTTGTCGGCGCGTGCGATGCCGCGCCCGACGTCGTGCGGCGCGCGGCCGATGCCTTCGACCGCGCACGCGTCAACACGAACTGAGAAGGCCTTCACCACCAGGCCGCGCAGGCCGTCGGGCACGCCGATGGCGGCGGCCTCGTTGACGTCGGGGTGCTTGAGCACGGCGTCTTC
>JAEUMM010000286.1 GCA_016792645.1 Alphaproteobacteria bacterium
GACGCCTGAAGCACCGGCCGGCGAAACGCCGACGCCGCCCGATGCGCCCAGCAGCACCGAGCCGCCGGAAGTGATCGAAGGGACAACCCCGCCCGCCGAGGCCGCGGCCGAAACGACGGACGCCGCCGCCACCGCCGAGGCCCCGCCCGCTGAATCCTCAAGCAACATGGGCACGATCATCGGCGTGATCGCCTTTCTCGTCGTCGCCGCCGGCGCCGGCTACTGGTTCATGAACCGCAAGGCGTAAGCCCGCGCGAGACGAAAACGGGGCGCGGGTCGGCGAACGATCCGCGCCCCAAAAATTTTGCGTCAGTGTCCGGAAGTCGCCGCCTGCGCCGCTTCCGGCGCGCCCGCGCTCACCGGCGCTTCCGCTTCGTCCGCGGCGCTAAGATCCTCGACGCTGCCGTCCAATCCCATCAGCAGCAATTGCGTGCGCAGCTGCGGAAACTTCCGCCCGACCTCCGCCCGCAACTGGTGCAACAGCGTTCGATGCAAAGCCGTCTCGCGTCCGTGATGCGCGATCGGCTCGGTGCCATAGACGATCTTGAACGCGCCGCAATCGCGATGATCGACGACGATAAGCTCGCTCACGTGATGCAGTTGGATCGCCGTCTCGACATGCTTCCAGAACGTCGCCGTCCACTCCGCGCCAAGCTTGCCCAACGCACCCGCCGAAGCGCCCGCGAGCACGATATGGTCGTACTTGTTCCGCAAGCCCCGCCCGTTGAAATAGTTCAGCGCATCGTCGATCAGGCGATAGTCCATGCAGGTCAGAACCAGCGCGTCCGCGCTTCCGCCCGCGAACGCCGCGCGCGGCAACATCGCGCCCGCCGCCGCGACACCGCCCGCCGCGCGCAAGAATCGCCGCCGCGAAAGGCAAAGACACTGAGGCCCGTTGAACGGCATCGCGGCAAACTCCTGGCGCATCGTCGATCCGCCATCTACGTCGCGGCCCCTTTAAAGGCGCGTTAAGCGCGCGACGCATCGAACGGCGTATAGCGTGGCCGCCGCGTTCGCCTGAGAGGAGAAGCCCAGTCGACTTCGCAACACTCATTGAGAAAAGCGCGCCCGCCGCCAATCGCAAGCGCATGACGTGCGATAGTCTTTCTCGAGGGGCGCGAGGGGGAACGCAATGCACGTCCGGTGGATACCGACGATCATAGCGCTGATCATTGCATTCGTACTGTTGGCGTTCGTCACGCCGGTCACGCTGTTCGGCATCACGTGCTACGCGGTCGGCGAGTTCAGCGCCAACGCGCTGTGCCTAAAGCCCTGGATCTACTGGGGCGCATGGCTCGTGGCCGCCGTTCTCCTGCTGATAGGATTGCGCGCCCCCGGCGGTACGGCGGCCCCCGCGGCGCAGCCGGAAGGATCCCCGGCGCCGGCCAACAGGCGCAAGCTCATCTTCATCGTCGTCGGCATAGCCGCCGTCGCTTTCGCCGTCGTCGGCTTGGCCATCGCCGCCTATTGGTACGCGCGCACAAAGCCCGCCACGCCCGGAACACCCGGCACCGAACAAACCGAACAGCCCGCGCCGCCGGAGATCACGCCGCCCGCGCCGGAGCAACAGGGAAAGCTGCCCGTCCCCGGCCAATACCGCTGGACCGGACAAGCCACGCAAAACAACGGCGCCACCTACGGCGTCAACGTCATCTTCGACGCCACCGGCGACGCCGATATCGAGTGGCCCGATCTCGGCTGCCGCGGCACGCTGGTGTTCATGAGCAAAGTCGGCGCCGGCTTTCAGTACGCCGAGCAAGTCACCGGCGCCCGCTGTTCGCCGCGCGCGACGGTCACGCTGACGCCCGCCGAAAACGGCGCCGCGCTCGAGTTCCTGGAAGAAGTCGGCGACGCGACCGTCCGCGCCACGATGAGGCCCTTCTGATGCGCAATCTCGCCCAAGCCAAAAGACCCTTGCGCAGCGCCGTCGTGGTGGTCCTCTGCCTCGCCCTCGCCGCCTGCTTCGACATGAGCGTCCGCCTCGCGCTGAAGACCGACGGCAGCGGCGCGATCGCCGCGCGCATCATCTACACGCGCGAGATGACAAGCCTCATCCTCTCCGACCGCAAGGGAAAACCGCCCCCGGCCTTCGACCGCGGCGGCAGCGGCGGCAACGTCACGCGCACGCAACGCGTCGAAGACGGCCGCCTGATCCAAGAAGAAACGAAAGCCTTCAAGAGTCTGGAGGAGGTCACGCTCGGCAACGAACGCATCGAGGTGATCGACCTCGGCCGCACCTTCCTCGGCGCCAGCCGCCACCGCATCGTCTGGACCGTGCGCACGGGCCCAACGCAAAACCGCGACGCCGCGCAAAGTGCGGCGCTCCTCTTTGCCGGCCGCACGTTCGAGATCGGCATGGATCTGCCCTGCCAAGTCGAATCCGCCGGCGACGCCGACATGGCGGTGATGAAGATCACGCCCACCACCGGCTGGAGTTCGGTCAGCTGGACGCTGCCGCTCGCCGCGATGGTCAGCCTGCCGCCCAACCACACCGTCACGTTCCAGACCGAATGCTGGAGCTGGGCCGGCATGAAACCCGCCTCCAGCGGCTCGAACTTAAGCCCGTCCACGCCCACGCCCACGCCGCCGCCGGTGCAGCCCGCGCCCCAACCAACGCCGCCAACGCCGCCGCCGCCCGTCGCCTCCGCCGACGACATCATGCTCGATCAATTCCCGCGGCTCTCGCAGAAGGATCGCGCGAACTACGCCGACGACTCCACCCTCTTCGACGCGTGGGACACCGACGCCAACGGCGTAAAGCGCCCGGTGCCGGCGCTCGCCTGCCTCGCCACGGTCTACACCATGATCGAACGCGCGACCGGCAACACCAACGCCAAGATCGACGCCTTCTACAAAATCGGCGACGGCGCGATACGCGGCAATCTCAGCCGGGCCGAGATCGGCGACCAAGTCCCGATCGACCTGCAGACCATCGCCGGCCAAATCCGCAACCGTCGCCCGGTGATCCTGCACGGCACGGGCGGCCCGCTGGTCGATCATTATGTGCTGGTCGTCGGCATGTCGGTGCAGAACGCGACGGTGCGCGAACTCATCGTCAACGATCCCTATCCCGACGCCGCCGCGCCCGACCGCGGCAAGCTCGTCCGCCTGGCCGCGTCGAACCTAAGGTCGGGCGACATCACCTTCCGCGCGATGCGCCTGGTCGCCGTCAAGTCCGCCCCCGCCGCGGAGGCGCCGCCGCCGCCCGCCGCGCCCAGCGACACACCGCCGCCGCCGCCGCCGTCACCGTCGCCACGCGACAAGTCGATCGGAGACCGCTGACGCCGCCCCCTCACGTCTCGTCCGCGTGAATCGCATGCAGCACGCGGTGAAACACCGGCGCCAAAACGACGCCCGTCACCGCAATCA
>JAEUMM010000322.1 GCA_016792645.1 Alphaproteobacteria bacterium
GCCGACTACGACCGCGTCGACGACATCATCGACGTCTGGTTCGAATCCGGCTCAACCCACGCCTTCGTCATCGAGAACGACCCGGCGCAAGGATGGCCCGCCGACCTCTACCTCGAAGGCTCAGACCAACACCGCGGCTGGTTCCAATCGTCGCTGCTGGAATCGTGCGGCACGCGCGGTCGCGCGCCGTTCAAGACCGTACTCACCCACGGCTTCGTGCTGGACGAAAAGGGCTACAAGCAGTCGAAGTCGCTGGGCAACACCGTCGAGCCGCAAAAAGTCGCCGAGCAAAACGGCATCGAGATCATGCGCATCTGGGCCTCGTCCTCGGACTTCACCGAAGACCTGCGCTTAGGTCCGGAGATCCTGAAAGCAAACGTCGAAAGCTACCGCAAGCTGCGCAACACGATGCGCTACATCCTCGCCAATCTGAAGGATTGGAAGGAAAGCGAACGCGTGGCCGTCGCCGACATGCCCGAACTCGAACGCTGGGTACTCCACCGCTTGAGCGAGCTCGACCACACGGTCCGCACCGGCTACGCGGCGTTCGACTTCAACCGCGTCTTCACGTCCGTGTTCAACTTCTGCACAGGCGATCTCTCGGCCTTCTACTTCGACATCCGCAAGGACGCGCTCTACTGCGACGCGACCTCGTCGATCCGCCGCCGCGCCGCGCGCACGGTCCTCGACCATCTGTTCAACAGCCTCACCGCATGGCTCGCGCCGGTGATGGTGTTCACGATGGAAGAAGTCTGGCGCACGCGGAACAACGGTGAGTTCGACAGCGTCCACCTGCGTACGTTCCCCGAAGTCCCAAAGGACTGGCAGAACAAAGCGCTGGCTGAAAAGTGGGGCAGGGTGCGCGACCTGCGCCGCGTCGTCACCGGCGCCCTCGAACTCGCCCGCCGCGACAAGACGATCGGCGCCAGCCTCGAAGCCGCCCCGACCTTGCACGTCGCCGACGCCAAGGACGCCGACGTCTTCAAAGGCCTCGACCTCGCCGAAATCTCGATCACCTCGGACGCCAAAGTCGTCACCGGCGCGGCGCCAACCGGCGCGTTCAAGCTGGACGACGTTGCCGGCGCCGCCGTCAGTTTCGCCAAGGCGACGGGCACCAAATGCGCCCGCTGCTGGCGCGTGCTGAACGAAGTCGGTAAAAGCGCCGCGCACCCGCATCTCTGCCTGCGCTGCGAAGCCGCCGTCGCCGAGCACGACAAACGATGAGCAAGCTGTCCAAATTCCAGATCGGCATGCTCGTCGCGGCCATCGCGCTGGTCCTGGACCAGGCGGTGAAGCTCGCCTTCCTCTTCGGTGCGGGCTGGATCGACACCCTGCACCAGCCGATGAACGGCATCCGGATCGAGATCCTGCCGTTCTTCGACATCGTCATGGTCTGGAACAAAGGCATCTCCTACGGCCTCTTCCAGGCCGAATCCGACTTCCACCGCTGGATCCTGGTCGCCTTCGCGTTCGGGGTAACCGGGTTCCTCATCTGGTGGTTACGGGGAATTCAGGATCTCCGCCTGGCCCAGGCGGTAGGCCTGATTATCGGCGGCGCCCTGGGAAATGTGATCGATCGGGCGTTTTATGGCGCCGTTGCCGACTTTTTTCTGCTGCACGGCTTCGGGTATGAATGGTACGTTTTCAACATCGCCGATACGGCCGTCGTGTTGGGTGTCGTGATCATGGGCCTGGACCTGCTGATCAGCGAGTGGCGGTCGCGTATGCGTGCGAAGGAGGATCAGACGTGATTGCAGTTCAGCGTAACCTTGGCCTGATCGCCGTGGCCGCCACGGCGCTCGCCGTGACCGGCTGCTCGAGCGTGGGCGCACAGATGGGCGCCGGCGCTCGCGGCCCCGATGAGACAGCGATTGCGACGCGCGCGCCGCTCGTCGTACCCGCGACCTTCGACCTGAAGGCGCCGCAACCCGGCGCCCCGCGCCCGCAAGACGCCGACAGCGCCGCTGCCGCGCAACGCATTCTGGGCGGTGGCACGGTCAAGGCCGCGCCGGCGTCGGAAGGCGAACAGGCGCTGCTCGCGGCCAGCGGCGCGGCGAAGGCCGACCCCAACGTCCGCCAAGAACTCCGCGCCGAAGTGCGCGAGGCTGCGAAGCGCAAGTCCTACGCCGACGGCGTCCTCTTCTGGCGCGGCGACAAGGTCGAAACCGGCTCGCCCCTGATCGCGTCGGAGGAAGCGGAGCGGGTGCAAACCGTCCGCCAGACCGCCCCGCGTCCGGCCGCGCAACCCGCGCCGGTGATCGAAAAGGCGCCTGAGCCCGCGCCGGCCGCCGAAGCCGCGGCGGACGCAAAGGAAGCCGAGCAAAAAACCGAAGCCGAGGACGAGGGCGGCGGCTGGTTCGACTGGTTCTGACGCCCGCTTCGCCTGTGGAAATCCGACGGGGGCAGCTATCTGCCCCCGTTTTGCGTTTAACTTGGTGGCCGAGATGACTCCCTATTCGCACGACGTCACGCCTGCACTCGCCGCCCACGCCGCGCTGAAGGCCGCGTATGAGCGCCGCCTGTCCGAAGCGCGCGAGGGCTTGGAACACTGGCGCACCACGTCGAATCCGCAATTTGCCGCCCTCCGCCGCTCGGTCGAAGCGACCGAAGATCTCGTCGCCGCAAAGCCCGTCGTCGAACACCTGACCAAGAACACGACCGATCTCGTTATCCTCGGCACCGGCGGCTCAAGCCTGGGCGCCCAGACGCTGGCGCAGCTCGCCTTCTGGGGCACGCCGGCCTATGCGCCGCGCGTCGGCGGCGCGCGCCTCTTCATCGTCGACGGCCTCGACGGCGGCGTCTTCCGCAGCCGCATGCAGATGTCGGATCTGCGCACGACGCGTTTTCTCGTCGTCTCGAAGTCGGGCTCGACCACCGAACCTCTCATGCAAACCTTGGCCGCGATCGAAGCGCTTGAGGAAGCGGGCGGCGGCAAATACCTGAAGCACCATTTCGCCGGCATCACCGAAGACAAGCCGAACCCCCTGCGCGCGATCCTCACCGAAATGGGCGCGCCCGTTCTGCCGCACGACCCGGACCTCGGCGGCCGCTATTCGGTGTTCTCTGTCGTGGGCCTCTTGCCCGCGCTGCTGGCGGGTCTCGACGCGAAAGCGATCCGCGCCGGCGCTCGCGAGGCGCTTCACGCTGCGATGAACGGTGCGACGCCGGCGGTCGAAGGCGCAGCGCTCAGCGTCGCCGCGCGCGACGCCGGCCTCTCGCAAAGCGTCATGTGGACCTACCGCGACCGCCTCATGCATCTGCCGCGCTGGTGGCGTCAGCTCTGGGCCGAAAGCCTCGGCAAGAACGGGCAGGGCACGACGCCCATCGACGCGCAAGGCCCGGTCGATCAGCACAGCCAGCTCCAACTCTACCTCGACGGCCCGAACGACAAACTCTTCACCCTCATCGACGCGCCGTCGATCGCCGACGCCAAGGCCAGCAACGCCTGGGCCCAACGCCACGGCCTCGGCCTCTATGCCGGCCGCGGCATGTCCGAAGTCGTCGCCGCCCAAGTGCGCGGCACCGCCGACGCCCTCACCAACGCCGGCCGCGCCGTACGCCGCATCTCGATGCTGGCGCCGTTGGATGAGGCCAGCGTCGGCAACCTCATGATGCACTTCATCCTCGAAACGCTGATCGCCGCCCGCCTCTGGAACGTCGACCCCTTCGGCCAGCCCGCCGTCGAACAAAGCAAAATCCTCACGCGCAAATACTTGAGCGGTCAAACGTGAGAATCAGAAGGCTTGCCGAAGGCACCATCAACCGCATCGCCGCGGGTGAGGTCGTCGAACGCCCGGCCTCCGCCGTAAAAGAACTCGTGGAGAACGCGATCGACGCCGGCGCGCGCAACATCGAGATCGCGATCGCCGGCGGCGGCATGACGCTCATCCGCATCGCCGACGACGGCATCGGCATGAGCGCCGACGAACTCACCCTCGCCGTCGAACGCCACGCCACGTCGAAACTGCCGCGCGACGGCAAAGGCGCCGACGACCTCACCTCGATCGCAACCTTAGGCTTCCGCGGCGAAGCCCTGCCGTCCATCGGCGCCATCGCCCGCCTGACGATCACCACACGCGCAAAGACCGCGAACGACGCCGTCGCCATCGCCGTCGAAGGCGGAACAACCGCACCCGTCCGCCCGGCAGCGTTCGAAGGCCAAGCCGGCCACGGCACCATCGTCGAAGTCCGCGACCTCTTCTACGCGACCCCCGCGCGGCTCAAATTCCTGAAATCCGAACGCGCCGAATCCGCCGCCGTCATCGAAGTGGTCAAGCGCCTAGCCCTCGCCAAAGCCGACATCGGCTTCCGCCTCAGCACGGAAGAACGCACGGTCCTGAAAGCCGCCGCCGAACCCGGCGACCTCTTCGACGGCCGCCTCCGCCGCATGAGCGCGATCCTGGGCGCCGACTTCGCCGAAAACGCCATGCCGGTCGACGTCACCCGCAACGACATCCACCTCACAGGTTACGCAGGCCTGCCGACCTACTCGCGCGGCACGGCGGCCCAGCAATTCCTCTTCGTCAACGGCCGCCCCGTCCGCGACAAGCTGCTGATGGGCGCCGTCCGCGGCGCATACTCGGACGTGCTGGCCCGCGACCGCCACCCCATCGTCGCGCTCTTCCTCGAACTCCCCGCGCACGAAGTCGACGTCAACGTCCACCCCGCCAAGACCGAGGTGCGCTTCCGCGACGCCGCCCTCATCCGCGGCATGATCGTGAGCGCGCTGAAAGCCGCCCTGCACGCCGGGGGCACCCGCGCCTCATCGACGGTCGCCACCTCAACACTCGACCGCTTCCGCTCCGAACAACGCGCTCCGTCATACGCCTACGCGCAACCCGCAGCATCACCACGCACGTTCGCCGAAGCCGCAGCGTTCTACGCCCCCGCGGAACCGCAACAGCGCAACTTCATCGACGCCCCGCCGCTCGCCCGCCCACTCGAACAACCGGCGAACCAAAACGGCCACGACCGCTTCCCGCTCGGTGTCGCCAGAGGCCAGCTCCACAACACCTACATCGTCGCGCAAACCCAAGACGGCCTCGTCATCGTCGATCAGCACGCCGCCCACGAACGCCTGATGCTCGACCGCCTGCAACGCGCGATCGCGCAAAAAGGCATCGAACGCCAAACCCTGCTGATCCCCGAAGTCGTCGACCTCGACGGCCCCTCGGTCGACCGCCTCACCTCGCGCGCCAAAGAACTCGCCGAACTAGGCCTCATCCTCGAAAGCTTCGGCCCCGACACCATCCTCGTCCGCGAAGTCCCCGCCCTCCTTAAAGGCGGCGACATCAAAGGCCTCGTCCGCGACCTCGCCGACGAAATCGCCGAATACGGCGACGCCCTCTCGCTCAAAGAACGCCTAGATGAAATCTGCTCCACCATGGCCTGCCACAGCGCAGTCAGGGCAGGGCGCAGCCTAACGCTGGAGGAAATGAACGCCCTCCTACGCGAAATGGAATCGACGCCGCTCAGCGGCCAATGCAACCACGGCCGCCCCACCTACGTAGAACTCAAACTAACCGACGTCGAAAAACTCTTCGGCCGCCGCTGAGCCGGATCGAAGATCTCGACACCTCCGAACAAGCACTAGCCCTGGGGGCGCGGGCGTGCCGCCCGCACTTTGGGCGGATCCACATACCGTGGCGCCAAGGAGGGTGCTCGACACGGGGGGGGACGCCCGAACCCCCAGGACAAGAGCGCGAGCCCAAGG
>JAEUMM010000330.1 GCA_016792645.1 Alphaproteobacteria bacterium
GTGATGATGGGGCGGACGGTGACGCCCGGCGTCTTCATGTCGATGAGAAGGAACGAGATGCCTTCTTGCTGCTTCGCCTTAGCGTCGGTGCGGACGAGGCAGAAGATCCAGTCGGCGTATTGGGCGAGCGTCGTCCACGTCTTTTGGCCGTTGACGATATAGTGGTCGCCCTCGCGCACCGCGGTGGTTTTCAGCGAGGCAAGATCTGAGCCTGAGCCCGGTTCCGAATAGCCTTGGCACCACCAATGTTCGCCGGACAGAATCTTCGGCAGGAATTCTTTTTTCTGTTCTTCGTTGCCAAAGGTGTAGATCACGGGGCCCACCATCGCGAGGCCGAAAGGCAGCGTCATGGGCGTGTCGGCGTGCGCGCATTCTTCGCCGAAAATGTATTTCTGCGTCGAGGTCCATCCGGTGCCGCCGTATTGCTTCGGCCAACCGGGCGCGACCCAGCCTTTCTTGTAGAGCGCGCGGTGCCAGGCAAGGAAATCTTCCTTGCCCCCGTACTCGTTGCGCTTTTTGCCCCGAACTTCGGGCGGGATGCTTTCGGCGATGAACGCGCGCACTTCTTTGCGGAATGCGTTGTCGGCGTCGGTGAAATCGAGGTTCATGGTGCGATCGTCCCTTCGGCTCTGATCTTTGTCGACAATTTGTCAGTTCGCGCGATGATAGTCTTAGGGTGCGCGGTTTCAATCCGTCTTGTACAGGGATCGGGGCGGAGGCTAACAGAGGGTCGATGAGCGAGTTGATCGAAAGCCCCTGCGTCAAGGTTTGCGCGATTGACCCTACGACAGGTTGGTGCCTGGGGTGCGGACGTTCGATGCGCGAGATCGCAAGTTGGAGCACCCTGCCTGCGGACTCGCGGCGGGCGGTCCTCTCTCAGTTGGCCGACCGCAAGGCCGCCATCCCCGATCGCGACAAGCGTGCGCGCGCCTATCGGTTGCCCGGATCATGAGCCCCGTCGTCGTCGCGGTCAGCTGCAGCGGTTCGCATACGATGTCGAAGCCCGCGGTCGCGCGCGTGCGGTTGCTCGCCGGCTTGGGCGTCGAGGGCGATGCGCACATGGGCGCGACCGTGAAGCATCGCTCGCGCGTCGCGCGGGATCCGACGCAACCGAACCTGCGGCAGGTGCATCTCATGCATGCGGAGCTGTTCGACGAATTGCGGGCGAAGGGGTTCGAGGTGATGCCGGGGCTGATGGGCGAGAACGTGACGACGCGCGGCGTCGCTCTTCTCTCGTTGCCGACGGGCACACGGCTTCACATCGGACGCGAGGCGGTCGTGGAACTTACCGGCCTGCGCAATCCATGCACGCAACTCGACGATCTGCAGCCGGGACTTATGGAAGCGGTTATCGAGCGCGACCCCGCGCGCGGACTTGTGCGCAAGGCGGGTGTTATGAGTACTGTGGTCGGCGGCGGCGAGATCGTCGCGGGCGACGAGATTCGGATCGAAGGGCCGCCCTTGCCGCACACGCCGTTGAAGCCGGTTTGAGAGATGAGTGAGAAGCACCACTACGTCACAGACAGCATCGGCCGGTTTGTCGGGCTCATCCTCATGGTGCTCGCAGCCGCATGGACCGCGTTCAGCGTCCTCTTCGGCCTTGGCCTTGCAATCGCGTGGGTGGCCGAGACCGGACTGACCGACGATTTGCGGCCGTGGGTCATCAGCGTTCTTGTGCTCGGTGCGGTTTCGGCGGCTATCGGTACGGGGGTGTTTGTGCTTGGAAAACGATTGCGGATGGCGGCGCAATGAGCGGCGCGCCGAAGAGGCCGGGCGATCCCGCGCGCCACCTGTTGGCCGTGGCCCTGGTTGCAGGCGGGGTCATCATTCTGGCGGCCCTCGGCGCGTTTGTGTTCATTGCGATCGGATTCCGGCAGTCCTTTACCGCGTCCCTGCCGCCGGTGGAGGACTTGGCGTTGGGGCTGGCGGCCCTGTCGCCCTTCGTCCTGCTGGCGCTTTTCATGATCGGGTATGGGCGGCGCATGTTGCGGCGCGAGCCGCCGGCCGAATAGCCCTCGTTTCTCGACGCGACCAAGCGTGTGTGCTTTTGCGTCACAACAACGTCGTAAACGACAGGGGACGCGTCTAGTGGTTGCCTGGGCCTTGACTCACAACTGATAGACTGAAGCGTTCCGGTGACACGCCCGCGAGAATCACAGTAACCCTTTGACCATTCGCGTCGCTTTGCGTTGACGCCTCAGGGCCGTTTTCGTCAAATCTGACGCAGACTTAAAGACAATTTCTATTGTGGGCGTTTAGCGCCTTTGGGGAGTTTCTGGGATGACGACCGCGCCCGCGCGTGCCGTTCTGCGTTCGACTCTTTTGGCAGCCGCTTCGAGTGCCCTGTTGGTGGGGTTGGCGCAGAATGCTAGCGCCGCGTCATGCACGACGACCACCGGCAACGACACCTGCGTGATCACGCTCGGAAATATCGCCGACACGCATGACGGTCAGGCCGGCGCCGACACGCTTCAATTCAACGACGCCGGCAATACGATCAACACGATCGCCAAGGACTTCGCCGACGCCGCGCCGGGCAAGTTCAGGTTCTTCGAATACGTCGAAGTGAGCTCCGGCACGACGTTGAACGTCGTCAGTTCGACCGGCGATGCGCCGCTATCCTACAGCTGGACCGTGGCGGGTATCCTCAACGTGTCGGGCGCCGGACTGGCGATCGGCGATTCCAGCGTGCTCGACATAAGCGCGACGGGCGTTTTCAACGTCATCGAGAGCGAGACCATCGGCAGCCTTAAGGGGGCCGGGTCGGTCGTCATTTCTGCCAACGAAGCGCTGAGCACGGGCGGATCGGGCAGTACGGCCGTGTTCTCGGGTGTCATCTCAGGCGCGGGCGGCCTGACCAAGATCTACAGCAACGATCTCTATCTGACCGGCGACAGCAGCTACACGGGCCTCACGACGGTCTCGGGTGGGAGAATCGTTATCGCCAATGCCGGCGCCATCGATCAATCGTCGGGCGTGACGACCGTTGGGGGTCCGGGCAGTGTGCTCGCGGGCACCGTCGACTACGCCATCAATGGTCCAGTCAATAACGGCGGATCGATTTCGGGCAACGTGACCATCAACGGCCCCGTCACCAGCACTGGCGGCTTACTGCCGGGACATATGTCCTTGGATCCGAATGGCGTCCAAAATCCCGGCCAGTCGATGGGCACGATCACGATCAACAACAACTATACGTCCACCAGCTCGAATGCTTACGTCGGGATGTTCATCGACCTTGATGCGGCCGTTCCGGCGGGCGGCACGGCGGGCACGACGCACGACTTCTTCGACGTAACGGGGAATGTAAGCGGCACGACGAAGCTGTTCGTGGTGGACTTCGACACGGCCGTCGATACGGCCGGACCGACAACCGGCAACGGCATTCAGGTGATCCGCGTCGGCGGAACGACAGCGCCGGGCGCGTTCGTGCAAGGCAATGCGCTGACCTCGGGCGCCTATCAGTACCTGTTGAACTACGTCGCCGATTACAGCGGCGTACCGGGTACTGCGGACGGCTACTTCCTTCAGTCGGCCGTGCGCGATGAACTGATCGCTCAACCGGCGATGCTGTCGGCAAGCCAGCAGTTGATCCGTGGCTGCTTCCGCGACGATCAGCGCGTTCCGGACAGCCCGAAGGGCGCCACCTATGGCCGCGCCTGGTTTGGCTATCACCAGGGCGCGACACAGTACGGCGCCGATACCGGCATCGACATGGATCTCGACTACAGCTGCACGAGCGGCGGCATGGACTGGCGCATGGGCTATGGCTGGTTCGGCGGCGTGTCCGGCGGCTTCGGCAGCGCGAACGGCGATCTGGCCACGCCAGCAGGCATGGCCGACCTCGACGGTACGGCGCGCGTGATCGAAGCATACACGTCGTTCACCAGCTCGTCCTTCTTCGTCAACCTGTCGGCTGGTTATGCGGACACCGACTGGGACGTCACGAACGCGTTTTCGGGTGTCGCGCAAGCGTCGGTGTCGGGCTTCATCGCCCAAGCGCAAGCGGGCCTCGCGCTCGATCTGGACATCGTCGCGGTCAAGCTCATCGGCGCGGTCAATTACGACGATCAGAATTGCGG